>CAZJYL010000086.1:0-9463 GCA_964550265.1 uncultured Bacteroidaceae bacterium | reverse complement strand
TTTAAAATATGCCGGAACAGTAATTACTGCTTCGGTTATTTCGCTGCCAATATAATCTTCAGCAGTTTTTTTCATTTTCTGAAGAATCATGGCCGAAAGCTCTTGTGGTGTATATTGTCGGTCATCAATTTGAACCCTCGGTGTGTTATTAGAGCCTTTCTCAACTTTATATGGCACATGAGCAATCTCTTTGCCTAATCTGTCAAAAGTTTCGCCCATAAAACGCTTAATCGAATAAACGGTACGAGTCGGATTTGTAATTGCCTGGCGTTTGGCAGGATCGCCAACTTTGCGCTCACCATTATCAGTAAAGGCAACCATGCTCGGAGTTGTACGCTTTCCTTCGCTGTTAGCAATAACTATCGGCTCACTACCTTCCAATACAGCCACACATGAATTTGTGGTACCTAAGTCAATTCCTATTATTTTTCCCATTTTATTTATTTTATTTGCCGCAACTTGTCAACTTTAATACCAAAAATACTTTTGGCATAATTTATTGAAAATTGGTCATGTTTTAAAAATTAAATAAAAATAATATGTCAAATTGACATAAAAAAAGCTGCCTTTGGCAGCTTTTTGCTAAAGATTTTTTTTATTTTACGGGAGAATTAATCTCCTTAAATTTAATATCAGAAGGTATTTCAAATGTGCCTTCAGGTGCGTCAACCCCTTCCTGCATTTTGGTCATTTCTGTTGTTACAGTCATGCCCATTGCCTGAGAAACAGTTTTTATTGCAATACCCTTCCAAATCCATGTTTTTGTTTTTGCACCTTGAAAATCCATTGAATATACATCGCAAAATTTGCCATTAATTTCCTCGCCTGCCTCTTTTATCATTTGATATTTATCCATCACTTCTTTTGTAATGTCGTTATAATTTACATTTTGCGACTTCTTAAATTTTAGTTTTGTACCTTGTTTAGTAGTGCCATCCCAACTATAAATGTATTTTCCGTCATTCAATACATATGAGCTTGTTTTTATCCCCATAACTTCCATAACACTCTCAGTATATGTCTTCTTCCCAAAATCATCCCAATACATAGTCATGATAGTAGGTATGCCAATAGTTTCCATTTTGTATTCAATCATACCCTTTTCTATGTCGTAAAAATGTTTTGATTTTGATGATTTTGTTTGTTTTTCAGTTGTTTTGGTATCTGTGGTGTCATTTGTTTTGCTTTCTTTTCCTCCACAAGAGAACAGGATAAAAGAAACAAAAACTAGCATTGAAAAATAAGCAATCGATTTCATATTATATATTGTTTTTGAAGTTTTACTTTTCAATTAATTCTATATACGAAGTGTAAATACCATCGGTGCCTTCCAACCAAATCTCTTTTGCACGCAACTTTAAAATATTATAATCAATATCCCATGAATACATAGTGTCGTCACTGCAATTAAGATGTAGTGTTTTATACTCATCATCAAAATACCATGCAGCAGTATAAGAATATGATGTATCAATAAAAAAATAAGCTGTCTTATCCTTTTTAAATTCTACATAGCTATTCTTAAATTTATTCATCTGATCTTGACCATTAATAACATATTTCCGGAATTTCCACGTATTAACAAGTCTTGACTGTGGTGTCCTAAGGCTTATGATTGGCCCTTCATCATAATAACATGAACTTAAAACAACAACCAAAGCAAAAAATGACAATAAAATCTTTTTCATGTTTTTATTACAAAAATAACATTTTTATTTTCATGTTATCCACTTTTATCTATAATTTCCAGCCCATCAAAGGCTAAAAACACATTTTCAGGTAATTGTGGCTGAATTGTGTCGTATAAACCTAAGAAATGGCTAATATGAGTTAAAAATGCTTTTGAAGGCTCTAATTTTTTAATGCAGTCCAAAGCTTCGTCCAGTGTAAAATGAGAATAATGTTTCCGTTTTCGCAATGCATTAATTACTAACAACTTTGCATTTTTCATTAATTTCATTGAATCACTTGAAATACTGCTGGCATCGGTTACATAAACAATATCCCCAATACGAAAACCCAAGATTTGTTCTTCTCCATGCAACACCGGAATAGGTATAATACTATGTCCTAAAATTTCGAATGGCTGGTCCCCTACCTCTGTCAAATTTATTTTTGGTGCTCCTAAATATTTACCGGGATTAAATATATAAGGGAACTCAGTTTTTATGGATTCTATTGTGGCTTTATTAGCATAAACGTCAACTGTTTTCCCTGCCAGATAATTAAATGCCCTGATTTCGTCAATTCCTGCAATGTGGTCTCTATGCCCGTGTGTAATCAGCACTGCATCAAAATCTTTAATGTTATTATTTAAAAGCTGTTGTCTGAAATCCGGGCCGCAATCAATTATAAGCCTTAAACCTTTACTCTCAATATAAGCTGAAGTTCGTAATCTTTTATCGCGCATGTTTTTTGAACGGCAGACCTCGCATTCGCAGGTTAAAACAGGTACTCCTGTTGATGTTCCGGTTCCAAGGAAAATAATTTTATCTGACATCTATAATCTAATATGATAATAATAA
This sequence comes from uncultured Bacteroidaceae bacterium, assembly GCA_964550265.1. GTDB lineage: Bacteria > Bacteroidota > Bacteroidia > Bacteroidales > DTU049 > GWF2-43-63. Next base: position 6,938 of record CAZJYL010000086.1, on the reverse strand, counting down.
AATCAACTACTTAAAATTCCGTTTATATAAGCAAAAGCATAAAGTAAAACTGCTTACATAAATGAATACTGCGAAGTTATGACAAATTTGATACTTTAACAACATATTAGGCACGTAAACTAAGGATATACTACCAATAACTGAATCCATATTGAATTCTGCCATAAACAATAGTAATTTTAAATAAACGTAAAAACAATGTCTAACCACAAAAATATTAAAGCCATGAACACAGTAAAAGAAACCGTACTCTGGACTATTTATATCATTGTCATGGCTGCTGCAATTGCCGGAGCCATGTTGTTGGGATAAGTTCAGAAATTAAAAATGCCCCTGACTTTCAGGGGCATTTTTAATATGTTTTACAATTATTATTGCAGCGGAGTTATTACCTCTAAAACTTCAGGCAAATCCATTCCCAGCTCTTTCATATGTTCTATAGTGGGAACGCCGTTTTTGTTCCAGCCACGTCTATGATAAACCGCATCAAGTAATTGTTCATATCTGTTTTCACGATATTTGCGGGTAATTACCATTTTTTCTTCCGTTGTCTTGCCTTCTGGATCAACGCCAATTATTTCTTTCATTTGTTTATCATATCTCTCTGCCCTGCTCTCATATTCTTCTTTTGTTACAGGACCGCAGGCTCTATATGGCTGTGCATCATTCTTGCGCAACCCTTTACCCATGCGAATATTGAAAACACGCTGGAAATTATACACCCTTTCGCTCTGACGAATAAGTTCCTCTTTGCTAAAATCATTTCCCGTAACGGCTTTGTAAATTGTAACATAGTTGTCAACATGTTCGGGAACTTTTGCAGGTTCATCGGTCTGTGCATTATTCTCAGGCTCCACATCATTCCATGGTAATTTGCAAAGGCCTTGCAGCCCAAACCATGTTCTAAACATAGGGAAATAAAATAACGCCTCTGCTTTGTCCTCAAAAGTAGGAATTCGGTTATTAACCATATCCATAAATATTAACCATGCCTCATCATGCTGTGGTCCCTTATTGGTCATGGCGTATCCGCCTTGCTGTGCAAGAGATTCTTTTGAAATATATTGACTGTATTCCAAACCTTTATTTTCCATGCCTATGTCTTCTATAAGCTGTGCATCGCCCCAGCCATTGGCAATAAACATGTCTTTCATTACCCTTACACCTTTTCCGGCAACCAGTCCAAAGCCCTCGCCTCTAGCTACCTGATGCAGCAATTCCATAGCGTCATCTTTACTGCCAAAGTTTAAATCAAGACCACCGGTACGCTCTTTATTCAAAATGCCTAGCTCGTAGCATTCCATTACAAATCCCATTATTGTGCCCCATGAAATAGTGCAAATACCGTATGTATCGCAATAAAAATTAGCTTCAATTGTCCATTCGGGGTCAAAAATTCCCATAATGGAGCCTAAAGAAGATGTTGATTCGTATTCCGGTCCGTCAACAATAACTTTCTGTCCTTTATACGGTCCGGTTTTAAGTTCAAAATCATCAACGCCTTTTGCACAACTCATGTTACACCCAATCCAGCAGCCATCCGGAACCCCTTGCGTAAAGTAACTCATCCATACATCGCCATGAATTTTGCCTGCCTCGGAATGCATGCCAAATTTAAAATTATGAACAGGAAGCAGGTCGTAATCGTTCATTATATTAGTTAAGTGGGCTGTTCCTTTCTTGCGCATTTCGCATTGACTGTCATCCAATTCGCGCATTTCTTTGTTAAACCGGCGACCACGTTCCATAATAGCTTCCAAATCTACGACATTGTTGATGTTTCCGCTTACACCCGGAACTTTTGCCACAATTGCCCTGATTTTTTTGTCACGAAGCACAGTACCTATGCCTCCACGTCCCGCTTGTTTTAACCTAATCTTTTTGCGCTTGTTATCATAAAAGGTAAAATTGAGCATTCCTATCAAAGAGTGATCAGCAGCATCACCGGCAGATACTATTCCAATGTTTTTTCTATCCTTGTCATCATTGGCAAAAAGGTCTGTAAGCTCTTCGGCTAACAAATGAGAGTCGCGTTTAAAACCGGGGTCTTCAAAAATTTCAACATGTCCCGTTGCGGCATCAATAAATATAACCACGTCTTTGTCAGCTTTTCCCTGAAGCTCCAGAGCATCAAAGCCGGCTATTTTTAAAAATGGTCCGAAAAAACCTCCCACATTACTGTCGATTGGTATATGGGTTTGTGGCGAAAGTGATACAACCAGTGACTTTCCTGTCCCGCTATATTGTGTTATACCGCAAATAGGTCCTCCGGCAATAATAATTTCGTTTTCAGGGTCATTCCACCTGGTATTTGGCGTTACTGCATCCCAAAGCAATCGCAAACCATATCCTTTGCCTCCAATAAATTTTTCTTTCATCTGCGCAGGAACATCTTTGCTCTTTATTTCTACAGAACCAACATTGACATATAATATTTTATCAGTATAACCGCGAATGGATGGGGCAACTTCATAATCAAATGATGCTAAAACTTTGCGGTTTTTTTTAATGTCTTCGATGTTGATGGCCATAATTATATTTTTTTTTACAAAGATAACATAAATATCAATCAAAACCGCTTATAATGCTAATTTCAATATGCATTGTTTTGCATATTGATGTTTAAATTTATTAAAAATTGTATTTTTATATTTGCAATAAAAGCTATTTATGACATTTAGTGAAATAAGACAAAAAGCATCGAATTATAAAATCGGTATTGCAGGTTGCGGAGGTCTTGGCTCAAACTGTTCTTCGATGTTGGTTCGTAGCGGAATAACCCAATTGGTTTTAGTTGATTATGACATTATTCAAGAATCTAATTTAAATCGTCAATTTTTCTTTTATGAGCAGCTGGGTAAGTTAAAAACTGAAATGCTAAAAGAAAATTTGATAAAAATAAATTCTGCTACAAATATTATAACACACAATGCAAAATTAGATCCGAACAATATAGATAAATATTTTTCTGATTGCGATATAATTGTTGAAGCTTTTGATAATGCGGAAAGTAAACAAATGCTGATTGAAGTTGTGCAAAACAAATATCCCGAAAAACATTTAATATGCGTGTCAGGCATTGGAGGACTTTTTGATGCCGAAAAAATCAAAATAATTAGAAACGGCAAACTAATAATGATAGGAGATTTCAAAGCCGATGTTTCGGAAACAAATCCGCCTTTAGCACCAAAAGTTACAATTGCTGCCGCATTGCAAGCAAATGAAGTTCTAAATATTATCTGTTCTCAGAAATAAATTGCCTGAATTAATGCGCATCAACCTTATTGAGCATTAATAACAGATGTATATATGTTTTCATTATTTCATCAACATATTCATTGCAGGCTTTTACGCTTCCCGGAAGCGTATAAATCTGAGTTTTTCCGATTATACCGGCTATACCACGACTTAACAATGCATTAGGATTTTTCTGTGCAGATTTAAATCTGATATTTTCCATTATTCCGGGAATATCTTTATCTAATAAAGGCCAGATGGTTTCAGGAGTAATATCTCGTTGCGAAACTCCGGTGCCGCCTGTAGTAAATATGGCATCGAAGCCGCTATTAACGCTGTGGACTATTAAGGTTTCCAACGCTTCAGAATCATCAGGAATTACAGTGCGTTGAATTTCGAATAAACGGTTTTCCGCTTCAAAAAATAATTTTAGTTTATTTTCGATAGCTGGTCCGCTTAAGTCGGCATATTCACCGGCAAAGGCTCTGTCGCTCAAAGTTATTATGTGAATTTTATGCCGTTTGGGTTTGTATTCCAATTTATCGCCCGCTTTAAGGCTTCCACCCTTTATTACTCTGGCAAAAATTCCTTCTTTAGGCATTACGCAATTCCCTACTTCTCGGAAAATAGCACAACTGTCGCCATGACATTCCTTTCCAATTTGTGTTACTTCCAATATTATTACATTGTTTTCAAAACAATCGAGTGGATGAGTCTGATATAATAACAAACCTTTTGTCGTAATGTTTTCGGCAAATTCGCCATAAGCTATTTTGCGTTTTGCTTTATGTTCGAATTTTTCAACACTTTCAACAGCAAGCAAACTTACCATCCTATGCCAGTCGCCCGAATGGGCATCGCCTTCCACTCCGGTTTTACACAAATTTATAGAATCAACCGGAACTTTGATTGTTCCTTTTTTTTCGGAAATATTTACTGAAACTATTTCAATTTTTGTCATTTGATTTAACTTGTTTAATAATATTTGAAACAATATAATCCGCAGCCTCTGTATCGCCATGGTCTGGTCTGATACGGCCCAAGCGTACAATTACCATATTATAATCGGGCACAACGATTATATACTGACCTAAGATTCCCCGTGCGTAAAAAAATGAATGTTTGTCAACATCCGAAAGCCACCATGAATAACCATAATAAGTGCATGGCATTCCGGTTTCATCAGGAACCATGCAAGGCTCTATTGATTTCTCAACATAATTTTCTGATACTATTCTCTTTCCATAAAGTTCTCCTTTATGTAAATACAAACTGCCAATTCGTGAAAAATCACGTGCATTGGTATTAAAACAACAATATGCTTTTTCTATCCCATCTTCTCTGTCAATGCTCCATAAAGCGTTATGTGATGCACCTATTGGCTTCCATAATTTTTCTGATGTATATTGACTTAAATTTTTACCCGTAGCTTTCTCCAGTATCATAGCCAAAACAACCTGATTTATACTTTGATATTCGTGGAATGTGCCGGGTTTTACATTGACTTTTAATTTGCCAACCATCTTTTTCAAATTGGATCCGTAATATGCCTTAGTTGTGGGCGAAAGCAAACTTGAATAAGCTTCGGACCAGTCAAAACCGGCTGTCATTGTAAGCAGGTGTTTAATAGTTAATTCCGCCCCAAGTCCATTTGAAAATTCGGGTAAAAAATCAGACACTTTTTGATCGACACTTTTTATCTTTCCTTCATCTATTGCAATTCCAATCATTATGCTAACAATAGTTTTGGCAACGGAAAAAGAACCCGATAATGTATCGGGTCCATAGTTATCCCAGTATTCTTCATAAATAATTGAATCGTTTTGTAATGCCAAAAAAGCAACAGTTTGCGTTTCAATCATAAAGTTTCGGAATGTGTCAGACAGATGAATTTTATTGGCACTTTCAGGAATATCAACATGATTACCCGCTTCAACAACTCTGTTTTTAAAAATTGTGTAATCTTCAATGCCCGGATGCTGATAAATTAGAGTTTTGTAAATATATGTATTATCCGTAACTAATATTGCAATATTTGCTGCTATAAGCAAAAAAAGCAAACCCCATAAAATTTTTTTTACAATTTTCATTTTTAATAAAACTATATTTACATTTTTTCTTTTTTAACCAAGTGTATATCTTTGATTATCATGTTCTTGTCAACAGCTTTACACATGTCGTAAACTGTTAACAGTCCAACACTTACGGCAGTGAGTGCCTCCATTTCCACTCCCGTTTGACCTGTGCATTTTACTGTTGAAGAAATTTCAATGCCGTTTTTATTCAGCTTTGCCGAGACCTGAATATCGGAAAGCAACAAAGGGTGACATAAAGGAATCAAATCTGAAGTTTTCTTGGCACTCATTATTCCTGCAAATTCGGCTATACCAAGCACTTCACCTTTTTTCATGCCGTTTTCTTTAATTAGATTTATGGTTTCTGGCTGTAATAATATTTTCCCTGATGCAGTTGCCACTCTGAATTGCGACGGCTTGGTGCCAACATCCACCATACGAGCCTTACCTTTTGAATCTATGTGGGATAATTTTTTCATTATCATTAATTAATTATGCATTACAAATTTACAAAATAAAAAAAGGAATTTTAATATCAAGTAAATAAACTACTTAATATAGATTCTTAGATATTTTGGTAATGATAAAAATTAAATGAAAAAACTAAAATTTTATTCCTGCATCAATCGAAATCATTCTGCCGGGACAGTATTGTCCTTTGCTGTCGGTATATATTTTATCAGAAACATTAATAACGGAAGCAGATACAAGCCATCGGTTTTTAAATAAATATGACAACTTGATATCGGCAGTAAAATAAGGTGCATACATGGCCGGCAAACCATATTTTTCATCAGGAGTATTAGTGTCGTTAACCCAGCGTGAACTAACGTATCTGGCATTTACTGAAGCACCAATATTTTTAAATTTATATTGCAGTCCAAAATTGGATAAATGAGCCGGAACATTGCTAAGATACAAACCTTCGATATTGATTTGCTGCACCATGGTTGGTGTGTAATCTACAACCACAGAATATGAGTATGCATAATTAAAAAAGCAATTCAAACTTTTTGTTATTTGATAATTAAAGTCTATTTCAGCACCTATAATCCGTACTTTAGAAACATTTGACGTAATAATTACGGGTGCTGCATACCCCATGTCAACAGTATCTCCTGTAGAAACCGGATACATGAAGTTTTTTCCATAGCTGAAAAACACAACCGGCTCTATTATTGATTTAGATTTAAATTCTCTTTGATAGCCAATTTCGAAATTTTCAAGCGTTTCGGGCGTTAAATCGGAGTTAGCTACCTGAAATCCTCCCCGCGTTTTTCCTGAGCGGCATAAATCATCAAGTATCGGAGCCCGAAATCCATGAGCAAAAGAGCCGAAAAATTTCTCGTTATTATTTATTCTATATTGAATTGCAGCCTTTGGGCTTAAAGAATTCCATGTTTTTTCAGGCATATTGTCTTTTTCATAGGCTAATAGATACATATTATTCATACCGGGGTTTTCAACCGAGAACTGCCCGTTATGAAAATATGCATTGTCGAACCGCAAACCTCCAACAAATTTCCAGCGGTCTTTACCAAAAATATATTCATCTTGAACAAATAAGGCATATAAATTCATTATACCTGCATTTATAATTTTGTCGGTTGATGTGTGATACACATC
>CAZJYL010000085.1:0-9473 GCA_964550265.1 uncultured Bacteroidaceae bacterium | reverse complement strand
CGGATGGATAAAAAATGCAACTTCTTTAAATGCCACTATTATTATTAACAGTAGAATTAAAGGAATTAAAGAAGCTTTAAAGAAATTAATCAATACGGTATTTAATTTTCTTTTCATGTTTTCTTTTAAATGGGCACAGTATATACCGCAACAAAGATAGTTTTCTTTTTAAAATATCCATTAATGGCATTTTTGCGGTTTATATCAGAAGACCAGAATTTTTGTTTTTTTTTAAAAAATGTCTCAAGCTATATGATTTTCAAACAATTTATATGGTTTTGTTTTGTCATTTCAAAAAAAAGTCGGACATTTGCACCCCTAAATTTAAACAAACAGTTATGCCAACAAAAATCAGATTGCAAAGATTTGGAAAGAAAGCAGCTCCTTTCTATCACATTGTAGTTGCTGACAGTCGTGCGCCACGGGATGGTAAGTTTATTGAAAACATTGGCATTTACAATCCATTAACTATCCCGGCTACTATCGACATTAATTTTGAACGTGCTCTTTACTGGGTTAAAACCGGGGCAACTCCTACCGACACTGCTCGTGCAATATTGTCTTATAAAGGCGTTCTGATGCGTCATCATCTTAACATGGGTGTTGCAAAAGGTGCTATGACACAAGAACAGGCAGATGCAAAATTCGAAAAATGGCTTAGCGAAAAACAAAGCAAAATTGAGAAAAAAGCAGCCAACTTTAAACAAGCCGGCATAGATGAAAAGAAAAACCGTGTTGCTGCCGAACGCAAAGTTAAAGAAGCCCGTGAAAAAGCCATTGCAGAGAAACGCCAAGCCGAAATGAAAGCTAAGGCAGAGGAAGAGGTTAATACGGAAGAAAATATCGAAGAAACCACTGCTCAGGACGCTCCTATTGCTGAGGAACCAGCAAATGAATCTGCCAGTACCGAAGAGCCAAAAGCTGAGTAAGTAAAATGGCTTGTGCCATGGATGACATTGTTAGAATAGGCAAAACAACAAAAACCCATGGTATTAATGGCGAAATTCTGATAAAATTTGAAGCCGGTAAATTGCCGGCAAGTGAAAAGGAACCTGTATTTCTTGATTTTGAAGGGATACGGGTTCCTTTTTTTATTGAAAATATGCGCAGCCCTATTGATACGGAATGGTATGTTGTTTTTGAAGAAGTTGATAACAAAACAAAAGCTGAAAAACTGGTTGGAGTAGATGTATATGTGCAGAAGAAAAACCTTGTAACCGACAGCAATGTTTTATTAATTGACAATTTGGTTGGATATCAGGTGTTTGACACTAAAAAAGGATTTATCGGTATTTTGGATTATATTCAAAAAGGAGCGCAGGATTTAATGATAATAAGCAACAATGGAGAGGAAATTTACGTTCCGTTTGTGGATGAATTTATTGCTGAAATAATACATGAAAAAAAGCATATTTTAATAAATACGCCAGATGGCCTTTTGGACTTAAACAAACGGGTTTGAGTTAATTGAAATCAATTATTACTTTTGTAGTATTGCATATGAGTTTTAATGTGGCAAACACATTATAAATGAGACCTTTTAAATTTAAGCAGTTTGAATTGTACGACCATTGTTCCACAATGAAAATTGGAACTGATGGCGTAACTCTTGGTGCATACAGCAGCCGCAACGATTTTAAACTGGCATTGGATCTGGGTACAGGTTGTGGAATAATAGCCCTTATGCTTGCGCAAAAGTCAGGCGGAAAGATTATTGCCATAGATGTAGATTTGCCATCAATAGAACAGACTAAATCAAATTTTGCCAAGTCAAAATGGAGTAATCGTTTATCTGCACGAAATATCTCCGCTCAGCAATTGCTTACGGAAGTGGGAGGTGTATTTGACCGCATAGTATCTAATCCGCCATTTTTTACAAATAGCCTAAAATCATTAAATGAACGAAAAATGTCTGCACGGCACAATATTAATCTGTCGTTGCAGGAACTCCCTGCTATTGTTGAAGGTCTGCTATCTCCCGATGGCGTTTTTGATATAATATTACCGGTGGACATTGCAATAAATTTTGAAAGCAAAATGTATTATGCAGGTTTATTTATTAAGGAGGAACTTGTTTTATATTCAGTAAAAGAAAAGCCTATAAGAAAAATAATGTCTTTTTCAAGGCATTATAACAGCAATTACAATTCAGGGAATTTAATTATCAGAAAAAACACCAATCATCATACTCAAGAGTATATTAATTACACAGCTGATTTTTTTCTTGACTTAAAATAATCTCGTTTATGAAACGATACTATTAGTGTATCCTATTAACCAATAAACTTCAAATTAAATATTGGGAGCAACTTACTCTTATTAATAATTTATTTTATTTAAAATATCATTAACTTGTTCTATTACAGAAGATTGCTCATTGTTATAAATTATAAAATCCGATTTTGCTTCTTTTAATAACGGATCGGATTGCATGTCTTCGCGTATCATAAATTCGTCCTTTTCAAAACCATTACGCTTAAAAACACGGTTCATCCTTTCTTCAAGGGGAGTTGAAACTGTAATTATATAGTCGAAAAAACTCTCCAGCCCAATTTCGAAAAGCATTGCAGCTTCAACTATCACATTGCTTGACAACAATTCTGTTTCTGTTTTTATTTTCTTTTGCAAGACTGGGTACAGAATTTCATTTATTTTTTTGTATATGGTTGAGTCAAAAAAATATTTATCTGCTATTAATTTATAGTTTATTTCTCCATTATAGGTTGAGATAGATGTGTTAAGTAAAGATTCAATTTCTGTTTTTATTGAAGGAATTTTGTATAAATCCTTTGCAATATCATCGGCATAAAATATTTTAAAGCCAAAAGACTCAAAAACTTTTGCCACAGATGTTTTGCCACTGCCTAAGTTGCCGGTTAGTCCAAGTTTTATCATTATTCTTGTGGTATAGAAATAGGATTAATGCTTAATACTTTAAATCCGGGCGGGCATTTTATATTGAAGTTGATTTTTTTATCAGCAACAGTATTTTCAAGTATAAGTTTTGATTCGGGATTTGGTTCCTCCGATGGTGCAGCATAAACCACATCAATTTCTCCATCATAATTATGTCCCGCAACACTGATATTATAATGAAGTTTTGATTGGTGCTGAACGACTAATTGTATAGGAATAAGAACATGCACTTCGGATACATTGCTTGATATTTTCTGATTTTTAAACGAAACCAATTTAAATGTAGCTTGAATAGTGTCACATGCATCCCTAAATGTTATGGGAATTGTTTCAACTGAGTCAACAAGTGAAATAATCTCTGACGGTCCTGTTATTCTTATTGTCGGAGGAATAACCTTTATCTGTCCGCTAACAATGCAATTTTTTTCATTAATTAAATTGTATTTAATTTTTACCGGAACTTCTTTAGATGGATAGGATACGTAAGAAACAGTCAGCGTATCATTAGGGATATTTTTAATTGAAATACCTGCAGGCAAAACATTTGCAACAGACTTATTTAAAACATCGGGAATTATTCTGAGATAAGTCGTGTCGCCGCGTTTAACAGATTTAAAATCCGATTTGGAGAGATTTATGGTATATGGCTGTTTATAATAGAATTGGATTAATGAAAATCCACGACCATTAACTTCCAGATAAAGAGTATTGGCAGCCTGTTTTTTTTCGGAGCTCGAAAATCCCTCATAATTAATATTAAGAAATACTCCAACAGTATATTCTTGATTTAAATGATTTATTAGCCAAAGCAATCCGGCTAAGGAAATACTTATTAAAAAAAACCTGAACTTATTGTTCATAATACTCAGGTGTTATTTTTCGGCCATATCTTCAGCTTTGAATTCTTGAGCAATTGCATTTTTGTCCATCTTCAACTTACCTTGCCCCTCTGTTTCAATAATTACAGTGGTATCACCAATTTCGATAATTTTACCATGAATACCTCCAATGGTAATTACACGGTCTCCTTTTTTTAAGCCTTGTCTAAATCTTGCAATTTCTTTATTCTTTCTTGACTGAGGTCTGATAAAAAATAACCAAAAAACAACAACAATCAAAAGCAACATTATCATTGTTGACCAACCACCATTTGAGTTACCGTCAGATGATTGCGGAGCCATGAGTAAAATGTAAGCAAAGTTCATATATTTTTAAATTTAGGGTTCAATTACTTTAGCCTTAATAATCAATACTACATCACGTTCAGAGGCATTTGTGCTTATTGTAATGGTTTTATTGTTAAAACCTGTTTTATTTTTACTGTTAAATGCAACTTTTATAACTCCTCCTTCGCCCGGTGCTATAGCGCCTTTGGGATATTCGGGTACGGTACAGCCACATGTTGTGGTATGTGAGGTAATTACCAGATCTTTGTTTCCTATATTAGTGAATTTAAAAGCATATTCAACAACTTCTCCTTCCATGATTTCACCAAAATCGTGTTCCGTTTTTTCAAAGGAAATTTTTGGTCCATTGTCTTTATTTGTGCCATCGGCTGTAGCTTCATTGTGAACTATATCCGAATTTATGCCATTGTTTTTTGAATTCGAACACGATGACAGCATTACAAGTGCAAGAAGAAACAAACTACAATATAAAACAACAGATTTCATCTTATTATGATTTGACTTTTGCAAAATTATAAAAAATATTGCTATTTGCTTTTAATAAACTTGAGTTTAGATTTTGACAACACAAACGTGCATGGAATATTAGTCTTCCGCCAGAACTATCAACATGTCTTCATCTTCAAAACTTATTGTATGCGATTTATTTGGATTCAGTACTATGCCATATGATTTTTCACTATTGTTTGACTCTGACATTTTTCTGTAACCGATTGCAACATGTCCATATTCCGAAGCGGCTGCACAAATCTGATAGAAATTGTATTTTTGCTTAGAATTGACATAATTGTTTATAGGTTTAAAATATATTTCCGATCCATCTGCATCAAGTAAATCATCAATAACCGGCTTTAAATATTTATTTTCGCTAATCATTGAAAGAAGAAGACTTATTATTTTATCGCTTACAATAAAATCATTTTTCCTGCTTATACGAGCCAAATCACTATTTCTTTGGTCAAGCATTTCACTTACTATGTTGGTTTTGTAATTGTTTTTTTGAACAATATCCCTTATATGCAACAAGGATACTAATGTATTTGCATCAGCTTGTTGAATGTTTAGCCCGGGCTCAGCCAATATCATTACATAGTCAATATTCATCAGATTTAAACTTTCCAAAAACTTCCGTGATGTCAGATCTCCGTGCTTAATACTGATATTTAAATCATTTGAATTACAACTTTCTAATTCATTATTCAAATACTCCTGAATATATATGGTAAGTTCCGAACCGGCAGGGAAATAATTGGCAAGTTCCCTTATTATTAGCTTAATTCTGGGACTATATCCTAAGATTATTGTCTTAATTGGAAGATTTGAATGCTTATTGACTAAGTTGGGTTTTATGAAATTAAGCGCGTTTTCAGGCTTGCCGTCTGCAATAACGGTATCATCATCTTCAGATATTGCAATAACTTTGTCGTTGGGTTTAAACACATAGTTCATTGACGGATTAACTATTGTATTGCCGTCTTCCGTTTGAACACCAATTATTGAACTTGTTTCATACATCAATATAACTTGCTTGAATTCTTTTCCGCAAACTATAGGTTCATGCGCAAAATAAATTTCATCACCTTCAAATTTTAATAAATCTTCTATAACCACACTTAGACCCGGCTGATGCGCAATCTGAACTGTTAAGCGAGCCATAACTTCAGAAAGATTTAAAACACTTATTTCATCTTTTGCAACTAAATTAAGCACCTCCAGTGTTTTATCATCAAATATTTCGGCCACAATATTGAATTTGTCTTTTTTTCTTTCTGGATTATTTATAATTGCCAAAGCAATTTTTATAACATACAAATCGTGCATGGTTTCATTGTCCGATGGTAAAATAATGATAGATTTTGCCTCATTATAATTCACCATCTCCAAATCTGTGTTTTCAAGCGGGTCTCCAGAACGAGTAATTATTCTTGTGTTGTATGTATTAGAAACTAAGCTTTTAATTTCATCTTCCATTTCAGATTTTTCCATTTCTGAAAGAATGACTATACGGGGATTTTTTTGATTCTGATTGGCTATTACAAGTTCATTTAAAACAGTGAAAATCATTTTAGACCATCCAAGTATTAATGTATGCCCCGATTCTATAACTTTTGATCTGCCTTTTTGTAGTTCATTTAGTTTCTGGTCAAATCCTGCCGAAATGATACCAATTAAAGCCGATACTATAAAAACACCACCCAGTGTTACAATTAGCATAATTATTCTAAAGCCCCAACCCGAATCTCCCCCCATAGTGCCGGCATCCAATGTGCGCATTAATGATTGCCATAATGCTTCAATAAAACTCATGTGTTCCATTTCCTCCGGAACTATTCCGAATGCTGCAATAAATAAACCAGCCAAAATAACCAGGAGCAATGTTGCAACTGCCAGCCAAAATATTACTGCCAGTGGCCCGCGCGACATCATCATGTCAAAGCGATATTTCAGTTTGTCCATTAATGTAAATTTTTTCATGACAAATTTATTTTCGAATTAACAGTGCTACATTTTCTACATGATGTGTGTGTGGAAACATGTCAAAAGGATGAATTTCGGCTACCCGATATTGTTCTTGCATCAGCGCAATGTCTCTGGCTTGCGTTGCGGGATTACAACTAACGTAAATTACTTTTTCAGGCTTAGCATTTAAAATTTGAGTTATTACATCGTTGTGCATACCCGATCTTGGCGGATCAGTTATGATAACATCAGGATACCCGTGTTTTGTCATAAATTCAGGTGTGAGCGTTTTTGCAATATCTCCACAAATAAATTCAGCATTTGAAATATTATTATTTTTTGCATTTTCCTTGGCGTCTTCAATTGCCTGTGGCACATATTCAATCCCAACAACCTTTGCCGCATTTGGCGCTATAAAGAGCGCTATGGTACCTGTACCTGTATATAAATCATAGACGATTTCAGATTTTTGCAAATCAGCTAACTGCCGGACCAGGCTGTACATTTTGTATGCCTGAGGAACATTAACCTGATAAAATGATAACGGACCCACATTAAATTTCAAATGCTCCATGGTTTCGGTATATGTGGCATCGCCACAATACACATTAAAATCCAGATCGTTTAATGAGTCGTTGCATTTGTTGTTAACAATATAAATCCATGATTTCACATCGCTAAGCTCTTTTTTCAGCGCATCTAAATAATCAGAAATTTGCTTCTTGTCATCATATCCTACTATCAATGTTACCATCCAATGTCCCGATGAGCTGTTCCTGATTATTAAATTTCGTAAAAAGCCCTCTTGGCTTTTACGATTGTAGAATGACAGATTTTGTTCTAATGCAATTTTCAATGCAGTATTCCTAATAACATTCATATAGTCATGTTGCAGGAAACAACGAGTTACATTAAAAATTTTATCGTATCTTCCGGGTAGATGAAAGCCAAGACCACGTAATTCTTGTATTTGATTGCCCTGTTCAGATTCCAGTAACCAGCGCTTATCGGTAAAAGTAAATTCCAACTTGTTTCTGTAATGAAACTGATTTGGCGAAGCAACAATTGGAAATACCTTTTCAATACTTAAATTACCCAGCCTTTCCAAATTGTCGGTTACATGTTTTTGTTTTAAGTCCAGCTGCGATTCGTACTTCATGTGTTGCCAGCGACATCCGCCGCATAAAGTGAAATGAGAACATAATGGTTCTATACGGCTATCACCGGGCTTATGTATTTTTCTTATAAATCCCTCAGAGTATTTTTTTTTGCTTCTTACAAGCATTATGTCTGCCACATCGCCAGGAACGGCAAAGGGAACGAATATCACTTTGCCTTCGTTATATCCGATACATACACCTTCCGAAGCTGTATCGACAATTTCAAGATTTTCAATTATTTGCCCATAAACTTTTGTTTTGGAACTCATAATCAGGCAAAATTTGATTTAAGTAATTTAATCAGTTCGGATTTATTTATATTTTTCTGTATTAAGCCGTGCTGTACATAAGAAACATGACCTGATTGCTCCGAAACTATAATGGCAATTGCATCACTTAACTCTGTTATTCCAATAGCTGATCTGTGGCGTAAGCCAAGTTCTTCGGGAATATCTTTTCTGCCCGATACCGGAAGAATGCATCGCGCGGCAACTATTTGATTTCGTCTAATAATTAGGGCACCATCATGAAGTGGAGAATTCTTAAAAAAAATAGTTTTTATTAATTCGTGTTGCACTTGAGCTTGAAACACAGCTCCAGTAGCAACAGTTTCCTTTAATTCGTTTTTCAACGACAATATAATCAATGCACCAGTTTTATCTTCGCTCATTTCAAAACAGGCTTCAACTACCTCATCTATATCAAGAGAAATTCTACTGGCATCATTTACCTTCCAAAAAAGGAAACGACGACTACGGTTTGTTAATATGTTTTGAGAGCCTAAAATGGTAAGAAACTTTCTGATTTCTTGTTGAAACACTATAACCAAGGCTAACACTCCAACACTGATAAATGCCCCGAAAATTTCACTCAAAAGATGCATGCCGCTTAAATCAACAAGCTTCCATAATATATATACCAGCACAATACCAATACCCACATATACGGCGTTAGTACCCCGAATCAGCATATAAAACTCATAAAGCAAATAGCCGACAATCAGAATATCTATTGCATCAATCCATCTGAAATGGAACAGCTCGTTTATAAACAGGAGCATTGTTTTTTTTACAAAAATACAAATTTATAACAATGATAATATAGCTTTTTATTGTATCTGTTTTACAATAAAAACTCAAGCAGTTGTTAAATTAATAGTTTAAAATCTTGGCAAAGTCACTAAACAACGACACAAAAAGCTTCAATCTTTTATAAAACTACTTTTAAAGACAGCGGTTTCATCAATAATTGAGATATAGTACAGTCCGGGACTTAATGCTTTTACATCTAGTGATAAAGAACTTCCTGAAAGATTTTCATTTTTGTAAACTATTTGCCCGAAAGAGTTATAAATCAGAATTAAAGCATTGGAAAAGCTTTCTCCATTTTTAATATACAACTTATTATAGCAGGGATTAGGATAGATGTTTATGGATATATTCAATTCGGAAACCCCTACTGAACAGGGAGATGTGCAATATGTAATTGTACTTGCCACAGTTCCTTCTTGTAAATCTATATTACCTCCGCTTTGATCGCAAAAATCAAAATCGCCATTCATTATTCCATTGTTCCATGTGTTGTTTACAACGCACCAGTTACCTGAGCCATCAATAGTGCTGCCGTTATGCCAATCGTTTCCGACATTAATTTGCCCGTTATTTGTCAGTATTGCAGGGCTGGTGATTGTATCAACATTGGAAAAGTCGTGTGCGATATTTATTACTGCATTATTTTCATTTAAAAATGT
>CAZJYL010000084.1:0-9517 GCA_964550265.1 uncultured Bacteroidaceae bacterium | reverse complement strand
ATAAAATTCTTCTATATATATCAATTTCAGCAATGATTGCTGTTATTGTTGGCCAGGTGGTTTGGACAACATATTCCCATAAAGTTATACGTCAGGCAGGTTATACATTGATTCAGCTTTCGTTGGCAAAATCGAGCTATGATTTTAACCGCAAAGTTGACAGAATTGTTGATGTTTCAGGTCAAAAACCCGAATTCAGCCAGATGCAAATGATGATAGACAGCTCTTTGAAGTCAGAATTTTCAGGATTGGTTCTTGTAGGTGATTTAGAGTACTCTATTTATCAGTCGAATAAAGTTTTATATAAATCAAATGAGAGTATAACTGATGCAGAAGTATTCGACAGCAAGTTGAGCAGGGCATTTTATTATGAAAAAGACAGTCCGGCAATAATGGTAAGTGTTGTAGCGCCCAAAAACATTGGTTATTATATGCGCATGATATATATGGATGTGTGGTGGATTATTTCAATGCTTGGGTTTGCAACTATTGCAATTATAGCTATTTTACTTTTGCGAAGCATGAGAAAATCAAAATTGGAAGCAAACACAAGGGTTAAAGTAATAAATAACATAGCTCATGAATTCAAAACGCCACTGGCAAGTATAAAATTAGCAGGAGAAATGCTTGGTCATGCACAGGTTGTCAATTCGCCCGAAAAAGTTCAACGTTATTCTGATTTAATTTTATACGAGGTTAAACGATTACAAAGCCAAACCGAGCAGTTTCAAAATGTTGTTTTACTGGAAGAAGGGCAAATATCGCTTTATTTCGACAATTTTAGTATAAATGAAGTTTTAAATAAGCTGATAAGCCATTATATACTGGTTCGTGGTGAATATCACGACAGATTAAAGACCGATTTACAAGCAGAAATCGATTTAATTTATTCCGATAAAAACCATTTTGAGAGTGTTATTATAAATCTTCTTGACAATGCATTCAAGCATGGTGGTGCTGATGTAAATGTTGTTGTTTCGACATATTCCGACAATGATTACATTTTTATTTCCATAAGCGATAATGGTGTGGGAATAGCCAAAGAATACCACAAACTGATTTTTGAAAGGTTTTTCAGGGTCTCACCCATAAACAATCATGATGTAAAAGGGCATGGAATAGGTTTGTATTATGTTAAATCAATTTTAAAGCAACTTGGAGGCGAAATTACATTAAACAGTGTTCCCGGCAAAGGAACAACATTTGAAATATCATTCCCATTTGATAATAAATATTTAGAAAAATGAATAACATGGAAAAGAAAAAAGGAAGAATCCTTTTGGTCGAAGACGACCGCACATTAAGCACACTGGTGCGCGATATTCTTGAAATAAACAGATATGAGGTTGTTCTTTGCTCAAACGGCGAAGAAGGATTGGTTGTTTTTAAATCGCAAAAATTCGATTTAATGCTGGTTGACATAATGATGCCAAAAATGGATGGCATTTCTTTAATTAAGGAAATCAGACGATACGACAATCGCTTGCCAATTATCATCATTAGTGCAAAAGACATGAAAGACGACAAAGTTGACGGTTTCCGTGCAGGAGCCGATGATTATGTCGTAAAACCTTTTAGTACCGATGAATTGTTGCTGCGCATTGATGCCATACTTAAACGGGTTCAGCGCGCTCAGGAATTATTGCTTACAACCACATCAGAAATTATTGAGTTTGGCAACAGTAAATTAAATGTTGCTGACCAAAGTCTTACAATTAAAAACAAAACGGTTCATCTAACCCGCAAAGAATGCGATTTGCTACGTTTGCTTGCCATGAAACGCAATGAGGTGCTATTGAGAGAGGTGGCATTAAAAGCCATTTGGGGTAATGATGATTATTTTATTGGCCGAAGCATGGATGTTTTTATCAGCCGCATCAGGAAATATCTGAAAGAAGACAACAAGGTTGAAATAGTTAATGTTCATGGTCTTGGCTTTAAGCTTGTTGTAAAATAGATTTTGCTGAATATATTTTAATGTTTTGTCATTATTAGGATAATAGTGATGGTTTATATTTGCGCGTAGCAGTAAAGTAATAAATTAAAATAAATCTAAATCTAATAATCACTTCATTGGGAGAGCTTTGATCCGTGTCCAATTCTCTGCACTTGCGCCTGCGCTTACGTTTTCAAAGGCCATCATACGCAAAATAGCACTGGGTTTTCACATCATCACCGATGGATTTCAACACGGAATCGCACCCGGTCAGTTTGCAGTGGTCTATGACCGAAACAAAGAATTCGTGCTGCTTTCGGGCGAGATGGATGCGGAGTGACGATTTTCAGTAGAGAAGATACAATCTTAGCCAATTGTTTCAATTGCATACAAAGGCAGGTTTATCATCCATGACTCAGCTTTGAAAGGCGCCGTTGAAGCGCGTATTGCCTTGTTGGGGGTGTGTTTCTGACAAAAAAGTCTGAAACTGTTTGAACGTAGGTTTTCGCCGGCTTTTATCTCCAGTGGAATAATTTCATCATTTTCGGTCTGAATGAGAAAATCCAATTCATATTTACTGTTGCTGAATGTGTGATAAAAGACGGATAGATTTTCGTTTTGGATAAGTTGCTGAAAAGCAAATTGTTCCGCCAAAGCCCCTTTAAATTCTGAAAATACAGCATTGCCATCTGCAATAGTTTTTGAATGCAATTTTGACATTGCACCTAATAATCCAACATCATTAAGGAACAGTTTGAATGCGGACAACTCCTGATATGCGATTAATGGCACTGCGGGTTTTGTTGTATTATAAACTTTGTGCATCAGTCCTGCATCGGTCAGCCATTGAATGGCCATTTCGAAATCTTTTGCGCGGGCACCATCTTTTATTATTCCGTATATGAACTTTTTATTCTCTTTTGACAATTGAGCCGGAATGCTATCCCAAACCATGTTGATACGAGGTAAAATTTCTTTTTGTGCATACTTCGAAAAGTCGTTGCGGTAAGAAAGAATAATCTGGTTTTGAATTTTCCTCACACGCTGCCAATCACGGTTTTCTACAAAGTCGGCAACCACTTCGGGCATTCCGCCGGTAAATAAATAGTAGCGTAAATAATTGACCAGTTTTTCATTGAAAAAGTTTAGATTTTCCAAATCCCTTTTCTCCATCAATTTAGCCAATCCCGTTTCGTTCAGAGCAAGTAAAAACTCGTAAAACGTCATGGGATAGAGTTGTAGAAAATCCACTTTCCCAACCGGAAACGATTCTTTTGGATGATTACTTACTCCAAGTAAAGAGCCTGCAGCAATAATGTGGTATTGTGGTGCATCCTCATATAAGTATTTCAGTGATGTAATTCCACCTGGTGCTGCCTGAATTTCGTCGAAAACAATCAATGTGTCTTCGGCATTGATTTTTAGTTTGCAATAGGCGTTCAATACAGTAATAATCCGGTCTGCATCAAAATCAACTTTAAAAAGGCTTTTGGGCGCATCAGGCCGTTCAAAATTGACATACGCTATTTGTTTGTATTCAGATTTCCCAAATTTATGCAAAAGGTAGGTCTTGCCCACCTGTCTTGCGCCTAAAAAAATCAGTGGTTTGCGCGTATTTGACAACTTCCATTTTATCAGTTCGTTAATCCTGCTTCTATACATTTATTTCTAAGTAATTAAGGTTTAAAACACATTTATCTCTCAAAATATAGATACAAATATACACTTATTTCTGATAATTTATTAATATTTTACACAAATTTCCAAATAGCGGAATATGTGCGTGTCATGAATATACAAACGAGGCATCACTTATATTCCGGTTTGGCTTACTGTATGACCGAAACAAAGAATTCGTGCTGCTTTCGGGCGAGATGGAGGTGGAATGAAATTGAGATTTATTCCATATTTTCAGGCGGTCCGGCCGTTCTTCTGAATCTTATGATTTTGTCAGACATACTCATGTTTTCGCTGGAGTATTTTTTCTGGAATTTCAATTCCAGAAACTCTTTGCTCAGCAATTCAACGGAAAAGACCAAACGAAATTCTTTGTCGCAGGTGTTTTTGAAAACCATTACCGGTTTTTCGAACTCTTCATTGATGTCATATATTTTATATGCCAGATTGAGTTCTTTAGTTTTGCCGGTTTTGTTTGATAAATAAATGATTGCAGTGAATTCGTCGCTGCCGAAAAACATTTGACTGAAACACAAACTGTTTTTATTGTACTCAAATGGATATGTGTTTTTTTCAGTATTTTCCCAAAAGCCGACAATTAAATGAGGATCTGGTGCTTTATGAAATGAACATAAGCATAAAAGCAAGAAGGCAATCAAAATAAACCGGAAGCGACAGTGGACTTTATTCATATGCATGCTGAATTCAAGTTATAAATGCAACTTTTTTGTTTTTCAAAATTAGGTTTAATTTTTTATATGGAGTCAAATAGTCGAAACGCTTTTTGGGTCGATGATTAATCTTGCATGCAATCCTAAAAGGTCTTAATCACTGCACCATCCAAGACAAATCCTAAACATCTAACTCATGCAAGCGGCCAAAAAAGGCTGCTTGTTTTTTGTTGCGGGGATGGAGATTATGCCGCGCCTGCACCCTCTCCAGTAGCCCGTACCACACATAAAGCCTGCACCCGCACCCGCAGCGCCATAAAAATCCCATCTTATCTTACCTTTAATTTTTGTCGCCTAAATTTTCATCAGAATTTTTAGCTGAATTAATGTAGTTATTGTTGGTTAATTGTCGTGAAAAATCAAAGTACACAAAAACTCAAATATTTTTTTGTAATTTCGCAACAAAGCATTTTTTCAATGAGTTCAATACTTATAATTGATGACGAGCAGCCTATTCGCAAAACGTTGCGCGAAATTCTCGAGTATGAAAAATTCAAGGTTGTAGAAGCCGAAAATGGCCTTGCTGCTTTGGAGTTGATAAAAACAAACAAATTTGACGTTGTTTTGTGTGACATTAAAATGCCTCAAATGGATGGCTTGGAAGTGCTGGATAAAATTCAGGAGCTTAGCGACGTACCTGTTGTTATGATTTCTGGCCATGGAAATATCGACACGGCTGTTGAAGCAATTAAGCGCGGGGCATTCGATTATATTTCAAAGCCGCCTGATTTAAACAGACTTCTTGTAACTGTACGCAACGCATTGGACCGTCATTCGCTGGTAACCGAAACCCGCAAACTGAAGCAAAAAATTTCAAAAACATACGAAATTGTTGGAGAGTCGCCTGCAATAATGCAGATAAAAGAAATGATAGAAAGGGTGGCTCCTACAAATGCGCGTGTTTTGATTACGGGAGAAAACGGTACAGGCAAGGAGCTTGTTGCCAGATGGCTGCACGAGTTAAGCGCCAGGGCGGGGAATTCGTTTATTGAAGTCAACTGCGCTGCTATCCCCGGAGAACTTATAGAAAGTCAGTTGTTTGGACATGAAAAAGGTTCTTTTACATCTGCAATAAAACAGCGCAAAGGTGATTTTGAACTTGCCAGTGGCGGCACTTTGTTTTTGGATGAAATTGGCGACATGAGTCTTTCGGCTCAGGCAAAGGTGCTGCGTGCGTTGCAGGAAAATAAAATCACACGCGTTGGCGGAGAAAAGGAAATACCCGTTGATGTGCGTGTGGTTGCGGCTACAAACAAAAATGTGAAAGACGAAATTGCAAAAAACAATTTCCGCGAAGATTTATACCATCGCTTGTCTGTTATTATCATTCATGTGCCGCCATTGCGCGAAAGACTTGAGGATATTCCGTTGCTTGTTGAACATTTTGCACAGGAAATAGCTATTTCGCAGGGCAAAGCCGCAAAAATGTTTAGCCCTAAAGCTATCGAGGAACTTAAAAAACTTCAATGGACCGGCAATATAAGAGAGTTGCGCAATGTGGTGGAAAGACTTATTATTTTGTCGGGTAACGAAGTAAGCGACAAAGACGTTAAATTGTTTGCCCGTCCCTTGGCTTAGAATCAGATTATTACCGGCATAATTAATTGTAGCTGCATTTTATTTTCATGAACTTTAAAAATTATTAATTTTGCTGCCCTATATGTGAGGCATGAGAAAGGTATTTGTTTTTGTCGGCAATAAAATCAGAAGTGCAATAGATTTTTTCTATCCGCCATTTAAGCCTTACATGTCGGTACAATTTTTCAGATACGGAGTTACGGGCGGAGCCAATTTGCTGTTCGACTGGGTGGTTTATTTTTTCATTTTCAATTATGTTTTACAAAAGCAGATGCTCAATTTAGGCATCATCACAATGAGTTCGCATATTGCAACTTTTGCATTGAAGTTTCCCGTGGTTTTTTTCTCAGGATTTCTTTTGCAAAAATATGTAACCTTTACGCTCTCCGAATTACGCGGACATGTGCAATTGTACCGCTATCTGATTGTTGTGCTTATCAATTTGATAATCAACTATGCCGGTTTAAAACTTTTGGTGGAAATTTTTAATATCTACCCGTCTGTTTCAAATATCATTGTTTCAACTTTTACCGTTTTCATCAGCTATGCTTTTCAGAATCATTATACTTTTAAAGCTGCAAAACCCAATGCTAATGAAAACAACAAACAGATTTTGCATAAGTAAATAAATTCATACAGGTTGTGTACAGATTATTATCGGTGATTATATTAGTTGTCTGCATATTTACTTATAATGCCGGCTTTACACAAACCAAACCAAACTGCAATTCCGCTACGGACAGTATGGAAATAATAAAAATAGTTGATAAAAAGGGCTTATTGCAAATTCCACAAGGCTATACTTTGGATGAGATACAAAAATATCCTTCAATGAGTCCCAAACTTATTTTTGATTCCGAAAAATGCATTTGGAAAGTGATTTCAAAATCATATTCCGCAAAAAACACAGGAAAATGCAGACGTACAAACGGATGTACCGTTGAAATAACAAAAGTTGTGTTGATTTCGGCTGAAACAAAAAAAATCATTAAACGCAAAACAACAAAAATTATTTATGAAAATCATGAATAATAGCTTATTGTTTTCCTAAACGCATTGTGTCAGCCATATTTATTGCTGCGAATTTTTGCCTTATTAAATCCCAGACATATCGGGAGTTAGGCACAAAATAAAAAAGGACGTTTCTGCTAAAAAACAAAACCGCCCTTGGTGGTGACCCCGTCAGGATTCAAACCTGAAACCTTCTGATCCGTAGTCAGATACTCTATTCAGTTGAGCTACGGGGCCGTAAATGAGAATGCAAAATTAAATAAAAATTTATTATGTGCAACATTTTATTTTTTGTTGACTATGGATACCTTTTGGGTTCCAAGCACGGTGCCGTCTTTTTCAAAACGGAAGAAGTAAGCTCCTGATTCCAAACTGCCAACATCAATATTTTCGTGATTTGCCTTTAGATAAACAGTTTTAATCAAACTCCCGCCGGCATTAAAGATGCGCAATATGTTTGCATCATTATTGTTCAAGTCTACAGATACGTATTCCGAAGCCGGATTTGGAAATATATTAAATTTGAGTAAGGAGTCGCTGTGAATATTACTTGGTGTATTTAAAGGACTTTCCCAAATACCTCTGCCGTAAGTAGCTGCACGAATATGGCTGGTACTTTCCACAATTTCCAGTTCTCTAACGCTTACTTTAGGCAGGTTGGTGTCGAAAGCTTCCCATGCCTGCATAGTAGAATCGCGGTAAAATATGCTTGTTTCGGTGCCGATATAAATTCCGTCATTCGAATTCGGAGAGTATGTAATGCAGTTTATTCCAACGCCGTTTAATCCGGCTGAAATGCTGGTCCACGTAGAGCCCCCGTTAGTGCTTCGCATAACTCTATCACCATATCCCGATGAAGCACTTACCCATACCTTGCTTGCATTTTCATCACTAATGGCAATGCCTGTTATATAATATCCAGGAACCGGTTTTGTGCTTGTCCAAGTGCTGCCATTATCAGTTGAATAAAACAATTCATCTTTACTCGAAAAATAAATGTAAGACGGATTTGATTTCGCTATGGCAATTTCATCTATATTTTGCCCTTGTGTTAAACCATTGGTTGTATTTTCCCAATTATAGCCTTCATCATAACTTAGCCACATGTCTTTTAATCCCATCCATATTGTTGAAGGATTAGCAGGACTCATGGCAATAGGGGTTAACCATGCACCATCCTGACCTGTAGTATTGATATTGTCAAAATTAACACCGCCATTGTAAGTTCTCAATATTCCGCCGCTTTGGTAAGAGCAATAAAAGATATCATCATTAACAGGGTGGGTAAGTGCCTCAAAACCATCGGCACCAAAAACATGTGTCCATACCCCGTTTAGTAATTTATTGCTTCCATTATCTTGCGAGCCGGCAACAATTAGCTGGCTGTTGTTTTGTGAATTAGAAAATGCATAAAACTGAGTAATTTCAAGTCCTGCCGATATATCTGTCCATGTATTCCCGTAATCGTCACTCACAAAAACACCGCCGTCGCTTCCGCAATAAAATTTATTGCCGTAAAATCCAAGATAATGTATATCGGCATGAGTGTATTGATAGGCGGGGTCAACATACCAATTTGTTACAGGCTGCCAGGTAATTCCGCCATTGGTGCTTTTCCAGATATTTACACCTCCGGCAAAAACCGTGTTGGCATCTATCGGCGAAACCGCAATTGCCATATCGTACCACGCCTGACCTGCATTATCGGTGTATGCATCGCCATCAACGGCATATCCGAAAATATTGGGAGCAGACGACATTAACGTAAAACTATTTCCGCTGTCGGTTGAACGGTATAAGCCTCCATAAGTATCGTTATTGGCCGAAGCCAGTACATAAACATAATTACTATTATCCGGGCTAACCCCAATTTCAAGCCGTGTTGTATCGTGCGGAAGGGTAGTGTTTTCTACAAACGAAAAGCCGCCATCGGTACTTTTAAGAAACATGGCTCCACCACAATAAATGGTAGTAGTGTCGCCGGGCTTGTATTCCATGCAGCGTATGTCGTTGCTGTTGCCATAATAAACCTGTGTCCAGTTTGCGCCGCCATCATTAGTCCTATATATCCTATACGGCGTGGATGCCAGCATAACCTGAGGATTAAGCGGATTTATCAGTATTTTGTTAATGTTATTATAGTTTACACCGTTGTTGAGTCCGCCATTTACCCATGTTTGTCCGGCATCGTTGCTTTTAATTATTCCGAATGCTTTTGTATTCCATGCGTCTTTGTCGCCTGTACCAATAAAAACCAAATCAGGATTATCAGGATGAATGGCTATACACGAAGTACCCAAACGCGTCATTTGGTCATAAGTGGTATTCCATGTATTTCCGCCATCGGTTGTTTTCCAGATACCGCCACTGGGGCTGGCAATATAAATTATATTCGGATTGCCCGGATGCTGGGCAACATAATTTACACGACCATTTCCGGGATTATATCCGCTATATCCCAGTTGCCATGTAGAAATGCCCAATGGAACCCAATTGCTAACAGCAGTATTTTGCCTGTATTGTTTGGCATAGTTTACTGCATCATTATAAGCATCCAGATATTTTATTGCAGGCGGAGTAACCG
>CAZJYL010000083.1:0-9552 GCA_964550265.1 uncultured Bacteroidaceae bacterium | reverse complement strand
GCTATAAAAACTAGATTGCATCAGCTTACCGAACTTGAAAAACGCAAGGCTACTGTTTTAGAAAGCATAAAAGAACAGGGCAAACTTACGCCCGAGCTTGAATCAAAGATTAAAAACGCGATGACCATGCCCGAAGTGGAAGATTTGTACCTGCCTTACAGACCAAAGCGAAAAACCCGGGCAACCATTGCCATTGCCAAAGGCTTAGAACCGCTGGCCAAACGTATATTTGAGCAAAAGCCATTTGACTTGTATCAGGCTGCAAAGCATTTTATCGATACTGAAAAGGGAGTGGCGGATGAAGATGAGGCTATTGCGGGTGCCCGTGATATCATTGCCGAGTGGATAAACGAAGATGCAAAAGTGAGAGCAGACCTGCGTACATTGTTTATAAAAGAAGGCATTATAATATCCAAAGTAGTAAAAGGCAAAGAAGCAGAAGGAGCAAAATACGAAAATTATTTTTCTGCATCGGAAGTACTGGCAAAAGCACCTTCACATAGAATACTGGCAATTTTTCGCGGCGAAAACGAAGGATTTTTGCGCGTAACAATTGAGCCAGACGAGGAAAAAGCTCTGGCATTAATTGACAAGCATATTATTAAATCGAAAAATGATATCTCACTTGAGGTGCAAAAATCTGTTGACGACAGCTATAGCAGATTATTACAGCCATCTCTCGAGACAGAAATACGGAAATTTTATAAAGAAAAAGCCGATAAAGAAGCCATTGCCGTTTTTGCTGATAACGTACGCCAATTGTTGCTTGCATCTCCTTTAGGACAAAAGCGGGTGCTGGCCATTGATCCCGGATTTAGAACCGGATGCAAAGTTGTAGTGCTTGATCAGCAAGGAAATTTACTGCATAATGAAACCATTTATCCTCATCCGCCTGAAAGTAAAGTAAAAGAAGCTTTGAATAAAATTGATTATCTGGTCGAGTCTTACAAAATAGAAGCTATTGCCATTGGTAATGGCACTGCGGGAAGAGAAACAGAAGCTTTTATAAAACGAATACGGTTCAGCAGACCCGTTATTGCTATTGCAGTAAATGAGTCCGGCGCTTCAATTTATTCTGCAAGCGATGTTGCGCGGGAAGAGTTTCCTGATTATGACGTTACCGTGCGTGGTGCTGTATCAATTGGGCGCAGGTTAATGGACCCATTGGCCGAATTGGTTAAAATTGACCCCAAAAGTATTGGTGTAGGGCAATATCAGCATGATGTAGATCAAAACATGCTGAAAGAAAAACTTGACGAAACTGTTATGAGTGCCGTAAACAGCGTTGGAGTAGAACTTAATACAGCAAGTAAGCAGTTGTTGACTTATGTGTCCGGCATTGGTGCGGTTATGGCGCAAAACATTGTTGATTATCGCAAGGAGAACGGTGCCTTTAAGTCAAGAAAAGAATTATTGAAAGTAAAACGCTTTGGCGATAAGGCATTTGAACAGGCTGCAGGTTTTTTGCGCATAAAAGACGCAACTAATCCTCTTGATGCGTCTGCCGTGCATCCCGAAAGCTATGATATTGTTGAAAAAATGGCAAAAGACCTTAAGTGTACAGTGTCAGAACTGATTGAAAAAAAGGAGCTTCGGTCTCAGATTAAACCTCAAAATTATATTACTGAGAAGTTTGGATTACCTACTATCAATGATATTGTTAAAGAATTGGAAAAGCCCGGCAGAGACCCTCGCGAAAAATTTGAATTATTTGAATTCGACCAAAATATCCATAGTATTGATGATTTGATTCCGGGAATGGAGTTGCCGGGTATTGTTACAAATATTACAAAGTTCGGAGCATTTGTCGATATTGGCGTTCATCAGGACGGGCTTGTGCATATAAGCCAGATTGCCGACCGCTATATTGCCGACCCCGCCGAGGTTTTAAAATTGAATCAAAAAGTAAAAGTTCGTGTATTAGATGTTGACAAGACACGAAAAAGAATTAATCTTAGCATGAAAGGTGTATAAACAACTGTATTTATGAAAAAGTTTTTGCTGTTTTACTTGATTTTTTTATCAACTTATTTGTTTGCCCAAAAAAACACATTCCAGATTCCTTACGAATTAAAAGGCTATAATATTACAATGACTTATGATGAAATAATTCAACATTGTAATTTGGTTGATTCGTTGTATGATTATGTTTCATTTAAGTCGTTTGGAAAATCTGCTCAGGGCGATGATTTGCCGTATTTGATGATAGATAATGGCATAGAAGACAAAAACAAATTGACTTTATGGATACAGGCGGGAATACATCCCGGGGAGCCTGAAGGAGTTGAAGCCGGATTTTTGTTTCTGAGAGAGTTAATGACAAATCCTGAAATGACTAAATTATTGAATAAGGTTAGGATTGTTTATATACCTTGTTTCAATGTTGACGGACTTAAGCGTTTTGGACCATATAACAGAATAAATCAAAACGGACCCGAACAAATGGGATGGAGAACCACGGCTCAGAATTATAATTTGAATCGTGATTTTATGAAAGCTGATGCACCCGAGATGCAGGCGTGGCTCAGGTTATATAATTTTTTTAATCCTGATTTTCTAATTGATTGCCATACTACCGATGGGGCAGACTATCAATATGCCATTACTTATGGGTTTGACACTTATCAAACCATGAATGAAAGTCTGGCTTCGTGGTGTACGGGCAATTATTTGCCTTTTATTACGGAAAACATGAAAAAAGATGGGTATCCTATTATGCAATATGTTTCTTTCAGACAATGGCATAATCCACGAAGCGGGCTTATGGCATTTTCCGCCAGGCCAATGCTTTCCCACGGATATACTATTTTATCTGATCGTCCTTGCTTACTTATTGAGACCCACATGCTAAAGCCATATAAAGTTAGAGTTGAATCCACTTTAAGAATGATTTTGCACACATTTACTTTTTTGGCTCAAAACAACGAAAAATATAGGAATATTCTTATAAATGCCGACATGGAACGGGTTTCTGACAAGTTTTTAAATACTCCTTTGCCGATTGCGTTGGAAACAAGCATGAAAGACAGTAGCATGATTGATTTTTTAGGAGTGGAGTTCGATACAGTAAAGAGTAATATTACCGGAGGAATTTATTATAAATACGATAATACAAAACCGCAGACTTGGAAAATACCGTTTTTTGATAAAATTGTTGTAAGCAGGACAGTGAAATTACCCTTAGCATATTTGATTCCGGTGGAATGGACTGATGTGATTGAAAGATTAAAATTGCACGGAGTTGAAATTGTAGAAGTTGCAGAAAACAGCAGAATTCAGGTAAGAGCAACAAAATTTTACGATGTGCAATTCCCGCCGACAGGCTACGAAGGAAGATTTCGTCCCGGTTTCAGCATGACAGATTTTGACACGACTATTAATATTCATAAAGGTTCTGCACTAGTTCTTGTTAGGCAATCAAAGGTGAAGGTGTTAGCTAATTTACTGGAGGCAGCATCAGAAGACAGCTTTTTAAAATGGGGATTTTTTAATGCAATTTTTGAGCAAAAGGAATATGGAGAGATTTATGTTCTTGAGCCTATGGCTGAAGCTATGTTTGCAGAAAATCCCAAGTTAAAAACGGAATTTGAGGAAATGAAAATAAAAGATAAGAACTTTGCTTCTAATCAATGGTTGCAGATGAACTGGATTTATAACAAAACTATTTACCGCGATCAAAATTATTGCCTTTACCCGGTATATAAGATTTTGAGCAAAAGCGAATTGGATAAGGTTTTACCAATAAGATAATAAACATGAAAGTTGTAACTTACAATTTAAATGGCATTAGGGCAGCTATAAGCAAAGGATTTATAGAGTGGCTTGCACAAAGTAATGTTGATGTAATTTGCATTCAGGAATCAAAAGCTCAACCGGATCAGATTCCAACTATGGAGTTTGAATCCATTGGTTATAAAACTTATTTTTACAGCGCACAAAAAAAAGGTTATAGCGGGGTTGGCATAATTACACGAATTGAGCCTGATAATGTAGTAATGGGCATGAATATTCCCGAATATGATTATGAGGGAAGGTTTATGAGGGCAGATTTTGGCGATTTAAGCATAGTTTCTGTTTATCATCCGTCGGGCACATCAGGAGACGAGAGACAGGCATTTAAAATGATATGGCTTGACAGATTTTTGGATTATGTTCAGAATCTGCGAAAAGAGAGGCCAAACATGCTTTTATGTGGAGATTACAATATAGCGCATGAAAACATAGATATACATGACCCTGTTGGCAATGCTAACAGTTCGGGATTTTTGCCCGAAGAACGCGAATGGCTTACAAAATTTTTAGACCACAAATACATTGATAGTTTCAGACATTTCAACAAAGACCCGCACAATTATACATGGTGGAGTTTTCGCGCCAATGCCAGAGCCAACAACAAGGGATGGAGAATTGATTATATAATGGCCACGGAATCTTTGCGTCCATATTTACTTGGAGCTGAAATTTGGCCAAATGCAGTGCATAGCGATCATTGCCCTTCGGTTCTTGATATTGATTTTTAATTCAAACAACTTCAAAAATAGAGCAAAAAGCCGAAAACTTATTTTTTTTGGCCATTGAAAAATTTAATATGCAACTATTGGCATATCAATTTTCTCTTAATAAAAAATATTCTTATTTTCGCAAAAAAAACTATTATGAAGAATCTTTTTCTAATAATTACTCTTCTTTTGTCAACTGCTGTTTTCGCACAAAGAGTGAGCAGCGACGAAGCATTAATGCTTGCTGAAAAGTTTATGACGGCTAAAACGTCTAAACCCATGTCATTAGTTCCTTTTACTTTTAAAACAAAAGTGTTTGATAATATGTATTTCTTTTCTAATGCTGAAAATACATGTTTTGTTGTTGTTGCGGCCGAAAAAACGGCAACGCCTATAATTGCTTATTCGTTTGAATCAGGATTAGACGAACAAATGCCATTACCGGTGCAGGATTATTTTAATGACGTTGAAGCAAAGATTTTAAAAGATGCTGCCGAAAAATCATCTCCTGATGCTGATATTCTGCAGGAGTGGACAACTTTGTATAACAGAGGTGATTTGCCTGTTTATTTAAAGGTTGGAGTAGCTCCTTTATTGTCAACAAAGTGGAATCAGGATTGTTATTACAATGATAGTGTTCCTACTCATCCCAGCGGACCTTGTGGCCATTGCTATGCCGGTTGTGTTGCCACTGCCATGGGACAGGTCATGAAATATCATAGCTATCCTTCATCGGGCGTTGGTGCAAATACTTATGGAACCGGTTCTTATTCCAATATTCACGCAAATTTTGCCACTGCTACATATGAGTGGAATTTAATGCCTAATTCTATCAACACCTATAATGAACCAATTGCAAAATTATTATTTCATCTTGGCGTTTCAGTAAATATGGGATATGCATATGATGGTTCAGGTGCCCAATCATCAAATGCTGCTATAGCAATGCGAAACAACTTTTCTTATGCAGATTATTTATTTTATTCGGAAAAGGATGTTATGTCGGAAGAAATTTGGCTTGAATTAATAGTTAATGATCTGAAAAGTAAAAGACCAATTTATTACAGCGGCACTAGTACCGAGGGAGGCCATGCTTTTGTGTGTCATGGAATTGATAATAGCAATAAATTATGTATAAATTGGGGATGGGGAGGAGCTTATGATGGTTATTACACTTTATCTCACATGTATGGTTTTAATCAGAATCAAGCTGCTATTTTTGGCGTAGAACCACCGACCGGAGATATCCAATACTGCCAGGCTACATCTATTCATACGGCTTTGTCTGACACTATTACCGATGGTAGTGGCGTAAACCGCTATGGTAACAATTCTCATTGTACATGGACAATTCAACCACCTGATGCAGGTTTGATTTATATAAACTTCACAAAAGTTGCTTTAGATCAGGATGTTGACTTTGTTTATGTCTATAATGGCACCACTGCAAATCCGGGGCAAAAAGTTGCTGAAATTACAGGATATGATTTGCCACCTCAGATTTTAGTTTGGGGACCTGCTGCCCATATAGTTTTTCAATCTGACGAAATGTTAAGATCTGACGGATTCGAGTTTTATTATACTACTCATTTAGTTGGAATTGAAGAGGCGTGGAAAAATGGTAAAATCTCGGTATTCCCAAATCCAGCTGATGACATAATGAATATTGAAATTGACCCGTTAATTCTGCCTGCTATTAACAGAATAGAACTGATTTCTCTTACCGGTCAAACTGTAAAGATTATTGATAACCCATCGCAAAGCGATATGCTGGATGTTAGTAATTTAATCAGCGGCACTTATTGCTTGCGCTTTATCGGCTCAAAAGACTCGTATTTCACTTTGGTTGAAATCCAGTAATAGAAATTTCATTTTTACGCAGCCACAGTAAATAAAACTTACTGTGGCTGTTTTATATCATAAACTTTAAAATATTTTATTAGCATTTAAAAATCTTCATTATTTTTGCCTAATTGTTTAAAATCATTCTAAATAATGACACTTAACGATTTAAGCCCGGGTCAAACCGGATTTGTGATTAAAGTAAGGGGGAGTGGTGCTTTTAGAAAGCGCGTTATAGAAATGGGTTTTACTCCGGGCAGAAAAGTTGAAGTCATTAGAAAAGCGCCATTACAAGATCCTGTAGAATATCGTTTATTGGATTATGAAATTAGTTTAAGGCGCAGCGAAGCCAAACTGATTGAAGTTGTTACCGAAGAAATACTTGCAATTGAAGAAAGTGACGCAACCGTTCACAGTAATTTAAATGGAAATCTTTATTACGAAGTTCTGGAACGTAAAGCCATTCAGCGTTCAAAAAGTATTGATATTGCCATAGTTGGTAATCCTAATTGTGGTAAAACCACCCTGTTTAATTTTGCCACCGGCTTAACCGAACATGTTGGCAATTACAGCGGAGTAACTGTTGAGGCCAAAACGGGGACAATTAATTTTAAAGGTTATAAAATTAATTTAATAGACTTACCTGGAACATATTCGCTTTCAGCCTATAGCCCTGAGGAATTGTTTGTTAGAAAACAATTGATTTCGTCGCCTCCTGATTTTATAATAAATGTTATTGACGCTTCAAATCTTGAGAGAAATTTGTTTTTGACAACTCAGTTGATGGAGCTTGATATACCAATTATTGCTGCATTAAACATGCACGACGAGATGCTGGCCAAGGGCGATTATTTTGACCATAAGCATCTTGGAGACATGTTGGGAATACCTTTTCAACCCACTGTTGGACATAAAAACAGAGGTGTAACGGAGTTGCTTGACATGGTTGTTAAGATGTATGAAAGCAATGACCAAATCAGGCGCAAGGCAGAGATACGCTTTGTAATGGAAATTGAAAACGCCATTGAGAAAATATCTGAACAAATGGCGGCTGCAAATTTTTTGAAAGAGGCTATTTCTGCAAGATTTTATGCAATAAAACTACTTGAAAAAGACAAGGAAGCCATACAAGCAGCATCCAGGCCAGGCTTTGAACAAGTACTGCAAAATGCTGTTGCGGAATCGGATAATATAGCTGCCATTTATCATGCCGATACGGAATCGTTAATAGCTGATGCGCGTTATGGCTTTATAGCAGGTGCATTAAAAGAAACATATAGCCCAGGTGTAAAAAAAGATATTTTTTCTTCTGTTACACAACGAATTGACAGAGTATTAACTCATAGATTTTTCGGGTTCCCGATTTTTTTGTTTTTCATCTGGCTAATGTTTTTCACAACATTTTTTGTTGGTTCATTTCCAATGCACTGGATGGAGCTGGGTGTTGACTGGATAGGAGATTTATTAGGTTCATTATTGAATGATGGCTGGTTTAAGGATTTATTGGTTTCCGGTATAATTGGCGGAGTTGGTGGCGTTTTGGTTTTTTTGCCAAATATTTTAATTCTGTTTTTCTTTATTGCCATAATGGAGGATACTGGTTATATGGCCCGTATTGCCTTTTTAATGGATAAGGTTATGCATAGAATAGGTTTACATGGCAAATCGTTTATTCCTATGATTATGGGTTTTGGTTGCAATGTACCTGCCATTATGGCTACAAGAACGCTTGAAAATAAATCGGACAGGCTGCTAACAATACTTATTAATCCTTTTATGTCGTGTAGTGCCCGATTACCGGTATATATTCTCGTTATCGGTGCATTATTTCCTAAAAATGCCGTATGGGTTCTGTTTCTGGTCTATAGTATTGGGGTATTGTTTGCAGTTTTATTTTCATTATTATTTAAGAAAACCATTTTCAGAAAAACCGAGGCGCCATTTGTTATGGAATTACCGCCATACAGAATGCCAACTCATCACGCTGTTTTCCGTCACATGTGGTTTAGAGCTTCCCAGTATCTGAAAAAAATGGGAGGCATAATCCTTATTGCTTCTGTCATTATATGGGCTTTAGGTTATTTTCCTCTAAATCATGTTGTTTCTGATGATTTGAATGAAAAAAAATTATCTATAGAAAATGAAATAAGCAGTTTAAGTTCAAATAAGTCTGATAAATATTTAGCAGACAGCATGGAATTAGCCGAAAAACACAGTTTAATTCTGCAGCAAATTGAAAGCGAAAGACAGGAAAATAGTTATATAGGACAATTTGGAAAATTCATTCAACCTGTTATGAAACCGCTTGGATTTGACTGGAGGCTTTCGGTTAGTTTAATTGCAGGGGTGGCTGCAAAAGAAGTTGTTGTTTCAACAATGTCGGTATTGTTTGTAAATAAACATCCTGTTAGCGACGGGCGGATATCTTCCATAAAACAAGAATCCGATAAGTCACTTGGCGAGTACTTAACTGCCGACGAAGGAGATGGACCTATATTAAATCCTGTTACTGGTTTTGCATTCCTGATGTTTGTACTTTTGTATTTCCCATGTGTGGCTGTGGTAGCTGCAATCAGAAAAGAAACGGGGGGATGGAAATGGGCAATGTTTACCGTTTTTTATACAACTGCCGTTGCATGGCTGGTAGCATTTCTTGTTGTACAGGTTGGCTGCTTGATTTTTTAATTTTTATTAGTTAAATTTGTTAAAAATATATAGTCATGAAACTAATTAATGTATTTATTTTCGTTTTTGCTTCATTGGCATATGCTTATGCCGATTCACCATTGACTTCAACAGATTTTTACAAAGCTTATGAAGGCTCTCCAATAGTGAAACAAGCGTTAAACAGTAATGGAGCTCTAACTGTTGATTTAATGAAGTTTTTAAATTCAAAAAAGAACAGCATTGCATTAAAAGTGGCAGTAATAAATGCTATCGGATGGAGTTTTGACGGACATGATAATTATGACAAATACAAAGAATTTTTGGGTAATAAGATGGGAAAAGGTAAACAAAAGGCTCATAATCTTTTGTGTCTGGCATACCTAAAGGCTTTGGATAATTATTTCGATTGTAAAGATGCCCTTAAAATTGCTGATGAGGCATTAAATATGAATCCAAAATCTTATACTTTTAATATAATTCGTGGTTTAATAAAAGCGCAGGTTTTGTTTGACCATAGTTGGTGCAGTGTATGGCAGGCAACCAA
>CAZJYL010000082.1:0-9625 GCA_964550265.1 uncultured Bacteroidaceae bacterium | reverse complement strand
AAATTTGGCAAACCAGAAGGTAAATTCAAAGTGAAAACTATTAGAACTTCAATATTTTCAAATAAATGGAATAATTTCAACAATACTTATAACTTTAAAATTGTTGTGAATAAGAAAAGTAAATCAATTGATTTAATAAGTAAATCAGGAAATTCTGCAAAAAACACAATAGAATGTTCATGGACTTTTGAAGAACTACAAGGTGCTTTTGAAAAACTTAAGTCTTTATTTTTTGTGACGGCTGAAAGACAAAAAAAACGAGTTAATGAATATTTTCATTATACCAGTGCAACAATTTTCAACAAACCAAGTTTCGAAAAGCTATTAAATTTAATAGATGATGGGAAAATCATGATTGATTTGAGGTTAGGAATATATTCTTCAGGCAAGAATAAGGGGAAGGCGCATGACCATGGAACAGGTTTTAGGATAAAGTCAGATGATTTAAAGTTGTTGTATTCTGATGTTTTTGCTGTTTCGTAATATTTTGCACAACAAGCAATGTGGACATTAATTGAAGATAAACCCTTATACACAATATCATCGCTCGACACTTCACAGGCTGCAATACTGCAAAAGTATTTATCCGAGTTAATAGGAAAAAAATAGAGTCTTTTCCTGAGGGAATAGCATATTTATATGATTATTACCAAAAGCCGCATAAAGTATATGTTGGCGGCGAAGTTGTTTTCACTTTAGATGGGAAAAAATACACCGCCCCTGGTAGAAAGTTTTATTTAAAATGACAAGGTGCCAATGTGTTGATTTACTATAAACTAAAACAAACATAATCCAACACCTATTGTAAGGCGCGGCAATTCGGCTGAATGATATGGTGATTTTATTACGTCGCTAATTCTGTAACGTCCAAAAATGGTGAATCTGTTTAGCCCAACTGCAGCAAATAACCCATATTGATATTTTTCAACAAAATTTAAGCGACTGATTCTGCTGTGTTGAATCTGGCCAAAATCAATTTTGTCATTATAATACAAATTTCGAAATGGCAGCCAGTCGGCATAAGCGCCAAGATCCAAATAATGGCCTAAATAGTCGCCACGCCTTACATCGAAATTGAAACGAAAATACAATCCTGTTCCAATAGAAGCAAGCCCAATATTTTGAGTTTTATGTATTAAAGTATCAGGAAAGGTCTTTTTTGCCGACTGGGAATAATTGAAATTATAAGAATTAAAATCCAGCAAATAGCCTATTGAAAAGAAATCGTTAAATCTGAATTTATTCATTATACCAAAACGAAAACCAGTGGAAAGAGGCTTAACCGGAGCCGCATCATTTGTTTCGGTTGGTAATACAAAATGCATCCCAATAAAAGAATTTACAAATCGTTTACCATTTGGGCCGTTTTCAGGTCTTCCCATATTGTATGGTTCTACGGCAACATCAAGTACCGGAGTTTGTGCAAAAACAAAATGTGCGACAGAAAAACAGAAGACAACAAAAAGTATCTTTTTCATAAAAGATGTATTAAAATTGATATGAATTGAATTTATCATGAAAATGAACCCTTAGAATATCTCCCTGATTAAAATTACTTTTTTTAATGCGGAGAACTTCATTGGTACTTACCCTTAAAACCTTATACCAAGCCAAAAGCCCATCTTTATTACTGCAATGGACATAACAAAAATCATTTACACAATTGTATCCTTTTTCAGCCGAAACATTTACAACAACATCGGAATCTTCCATTAAAATTTCAATTTTTGACTCAGACTCTTTTTTCTTGTCTGGTAAAAAATAAGATGCCTGAGGTATTCCATAGCCATGAGCATAATCATAATAAGGATATAAATGACCTGATTTTTGAATTTCCAAAAACATGTCATAAGCTTTCAAATCGGGTCTGACCTGCATTGCACAGGCAGCAAATCCGGCAGTTAGCGGCGAAGCGAAGGATGTTCCATAATGAACTCCTGGTCTTATTTTGCCATAAGCGTACGCCTGCCCTGCTGCACACACATTTGGCTTTAAACGGCCATCAGCAGTTGGGCCATAAGAGCTGAAACTAATATGTACCGTATTGTATGGATCAACGCCACCAACAGCCAAAACACTATCGGCATCTGCAGGAGCTCCGATATAATACCATTTATCAGTACCTTCATTTCCTGCAGCATTTACCACCAATATACCTTTTGACGCCGCCATATTGGCACCACGTGAAATAAATGCTGTTTTACCGTCCATATTATATGGAAAATAGCGATGAAAAGTATATCCCAGGCTGCTGTTAATTATATCGGCACCATTTTTATCAGCCCACTCCAAAGCTGCCACCCAGTTTTCTTCTTCAGAAAAAGGTTCTGCGCCGATCTCGGTACGTGCAAGCAAAAACTCTGCATCGGTTGCCATGCCAAAAGGGTTACCCGATGTGTCTATCCCTGCAATGCAACACATCACAGTAGTACCATGCGAATTAAAACCATAAACGTTTTCTTTATTCCGCGTAAAATCCCATGTTTTAATAATTCTGTTATTATCTCTAATATGTTTAAAACAAGGCAACACATCAACATTTGGGAAACCACCGTCAAAAATGGCAATTCTTACGCCCTTTCCTGTAATTCCTGCCTGAGCAAATAAATCTGCGCCCATAATTTCAAGCTGTCTGTTTTGAAAACCGGAAATTGAATAATCAGATTCCAAATTTTCATCTGCCTCCGCTATAATAAAATGTCCGGCTTGCGATTGTTCAATTTTTGACACAAAAGACAATTTGCTTATTTCATTAATCTGATATTCAGAGGCTAACAAACACACTGCGTTGAACCATCTGGAAGCAACAAGCACCGAATCGCTCATCCCGGTTAAAGTATTAACGAATTCAGAATTAACAGGAATATCGGTATAATCCCACAACGGAATGTCATTTTTTATTCTACGTTCAATTGCCTTAGGGTCAAAAAAACTTTTAGGATTATAACCTGCTGTGTCTTTGCTGTTTAAAAAAACCCAATACTTATTTTGCGCACTTGTGAATAAAGCAATAAAGAAAACAAGCCCAAAAATGGAAATTCGCATATTTTTTTTGTAAAAGTACAGTTTTTGCAGAAATTAACAAAAATCATCAATATTAACATATATTATTGTTTTTAAGGCTTTTATAAATTCTTACATTTTCTTTTACATTTATTTTATTCCTTAACAGCCCTGCCATTTCAAATATTAATTAGGCTTTTTGTCACAATATTTTAAAATCAAGAAGACCTATCTGGACAGCTATTTACCTTATTATCAAATATATATAGACCCAACAAGTTTTAACCGCCATACTTATAATTAAAATACATGATATATATATGCATTTCTATCGATATCATTTTGATTTTTGAAGTAATTTTGACATAAAAATAGAAGTAAATAAAAATATATGCGGCGAGTTAATGTTTTTGTTTGGTTAAGTGTTACTTTACTATCTGTTGCAACTGTTTTATTCGCATTTAATCCTCATATTTTATTAGGTAAAAATTCGGATAGTTCAAATAATATAGAACACAAAAATTCTTCAACTTCTACAATAGTCATAAACAAAGTTGAACCGGATTTACCTGCAAACCCAACCGCACACAGAGCCAAATACCGAGTGAATATAGTTTTAACCTATAATATTGATGTTATTTTGCAGTCAAACCCTATTGACACATTAAATAGCCGCAACAACAATAAAGACAAAAATTTTAGTTTCGAAAATAAATCGGAATTCTGTTTGGGATTATTTGAGCATGCCTCATAATTGATTTTTGTCGTCTGTAAATTCTTTAATTTTTTCAATAAGTTCTAAAACATTATTGTTTTCAACAATAATATTTGCTTTGGAATAAAATTCTACGCGCTTATTAAAATGCTGCCTGACTGCTTCGCCATCAATCAAATTGTCTTTAATGGGAACTAAAGGCCTGTTGCCTTTACGATTTTGCAGCCGCTGAATTATTTTACCAATATTTGTGTTTAGCCAAATAGTAATACCGGATTCGTTTAATATATCTATTGTGTCGAAAAAACAAGGAGTCCCACCGCCTGTAGCCATGACGAAATTTTTGGAATTTAGAGAATTGCGCAGCAACGAGTGTTCTATTTGTCTAAATTTATCTTCACCGTATTCAACAATCCATTCAGCAGGTGACTTTTGTGTTTTTTCCAAAACCAGCATATCCAAATCGATAAAAGTTTTGCCTAGTGCATTAGCCAAACGCCTAGCCAATCTGGTTTTACCCGAAGCCATATAGCCTATTACAAAGATTCTCATAGCGCTAAATTACAATATTCTATTAAGGCATAAAAAATTAAAATACATATATTTATCATTAATATCTTTAAAAACAATGTGTTAAGTTGAATTTTTTTCTTTTACGAATTAATTTAAACTCTATTTTGCTTAATGTTATAGCAATGGAATATTAACACAACAACATGTTTCAGGCAAAATGAGCATATTTTTGTACTTTTGCCTCTTTGTAACATAATCATGATTA
The DNA here is from genome assembly GCA_964550265.1 of uncultured Bacteroidaceae bacterium. Classification (GTDB taxonomy): domain Bacteria; phylum Bacteroidota; class Bacteroidia; order Bacteroidales; family DTU049; genus GWF2-43-63. The sequence continues at coordinate 5,129 of CAZJYL010000082.1, read as the reverse complement.
ATCAAACCAAGCTAAATTCATTTCTTGATTTTTCTGGGCAGCTTTTGTTTGTTCTATTTCTTTTTTCCGTTTTGTTTATTCCCAATTTAGAAATAAGGCATAATTTACATATTGGCGCAGAGGAGTTTTTTATCCCTTTGATGTTTCTGCATTGGCTGTTTTATCGTAAGTCTGACGCAAAAAACTATATCTACTTAATTGGTTTTATCGGCATTTATATATTAATTACCATTCTTATCAATTTCAAAACACAAAGTATTTCAGATTATTTTGAATTATATAAGATTTTTAAATTTGGAATTATAGTACTTTTTGCAACCAATGTTTTTGCCTCAAACAAAAATTTATTTCACAAAACCGTCTGCATTTTACTTCCGGCACTTCTTTTCTTAAATTTTCTTCATTACTTTGATGTTTTCGGTTTTAATCAAACCATAGAACCTTATTATGCCGATTTTGAAAACCATTTACAGTATTTCGGACTTGACTCTCTGGGGAATCCCGGCTCGAAGCGAATGCTGGGTACTGCCGGCAATCCAAATGTAAATGCTTTGATTTTTATGTTTTTCTTCACTTATTTTCTTCCCAAGCTGGATTTGAAAAAAATAAATACGGCGGCGTGGTATGTTTTTATGTCGGCAGTTGGAATTGTTTTATGTCAGTCAAGAACCACCATGATTGGCTCTGTTGTTATTTTAATGGCAGCTTTTGTTTTTCGCCGTTTTACTAAAAAAAGCCTTGGGTTTAATTTCTTAATTATTCTAATGGCAGTTTTGGTTGCATATTTAATCAGCTATGCTTCTTTGGAATATTATGCCAATATACACATTAAATTAGCTGAGAATAAAACTCTCAGAGGTCGATTTGAAATATGGCAATACCTGCTTGAGATGATTTATAAAAAGCCAATCTTTGGATACGGTCCGTCAAAAATGTTTTTCTATGAAAATGATTTGTATTCGGAAAATGAATACATACTATATACATGGCGTTATGGGCTAATTGGTCTTATCCTTTATATTTCTTGGATAATTTTTCCAATATTTAAAAATTATAAGTTTTCGCGCGAACATGGGTTTTTCCTGCTTATGGTTATAGGCATATTAATTTCGGCCATTACAAACAACCCATTGTCAAGCCCCATGACCATGCCTTTGTTTGCCATTGCTGCAGCCCACTTTTATGCCGGTAAATCGGGAAAATTAATGTGCAATGAAAACAGCATCTAAGAGGAGTAGTTTTTTTAAAAATATTTTAACGCTGTTTAGTGGTACTGCCATTGCACAAGCATTGCCTATTTTACTTTCACCTGTTTTATCAAGGATTTATACGCCATTAGATTTTGCTATTCTTGCCATAATTACACCAATTATTACTATTGGCGCAACAATATCAACTTTAAGGTTCGATATTGCAGTTGTTGTTCCAAAGGAAAATTCAGAGGCAAAAACTTTATTGTCAACCGCACTTATCACAAATATATTAATTACGGTTTTATCGGCATTGTGCGTATTTGTATTTCAACTTACAATACCTTCAAACACTTTGCTGTCGGACGAAACGCGCAAACTTTTGTGGTATATACCGCCCGGCATTTTTTCTATTGGCTGGTACACAGCATACAACTACTGGTCAACTCGTAACAAAACCTACAGAAACAATGCTGCCTCAAAAATTATTCAAGCCATTGTTACAATTATTACTAGTATAGCATTTGGTTATTTTATTCCCGGCGCCGAAGGCTTGATACTGGGGCTTGTGGCGGGATATATGATTGGGCTAATAGTTTTGTATGCACGCCAAAAACAAGAGGTGCCACTATCGGATATTCAGAAATTCTCATTAAAAAACGCAAAAAAGACTTTAAAAAAATATAAGGATTTTATTTTCATTAATACACCTCATGCTGTTCTGGGCATATTTGCAGATTATGGAATAGTTTATTTTCTGAAAATATTTTTTATTAATAACATCATCGGGGGATTTTCTTTTGCTTATCGCTACACAAAAGCTCCGCTTGGCATAATTACCTCTTCGATAAGTCAGGTCTTTTACGAAGAAGCATCGAAAAAAGTAAATGCTGGTGAAGACATAAGGCCATTAATGTATAAAATTCAAAAAAATCTTTTTCTGTTTTCATTTCCATTTTTTGTAATTTTTATTATCTTGGCTCCGGACATTTTTGCTTTTGTGTTTTCACAAGCATATTACCAAGCGGGAGAAATAGCTGCATTACTTTTCCCATGGATTTATCTTAATTTTTTAATTTCTCCCATATCGGGAATTACTATCATTTTAAACAAACAAAAAGAGGCATTAATTCTTAGTTTTCTTGATTTGGCTTTGCGCGTTGCCGCTATTTGTATAGGCGGAGCTTATGGTGACTGGGAATTTACTTTTCTCCTTCTTAGCTTTTTCTACACCATTTATTTTATTTTTGTTTCATGGTGGTATTATAAAATTTCGGACCCGTGTAAATTAAAACAATACTAATGAAAACAATCCGGCGAATATTTAAATCAATCTCTCATCGTGCAGCAAGACTCCTGTATCCTTTGCTACGGCCACGGACATTTGGATTTAAACGAAATTTTCAAGGTGAAAAACTAAAATATTTCTCACTTGGCAATACTACTTTTATTGACCACAGAGAAAATCTTATTATTCATAATGGCGTTTATATTGGGCATCATAATTTTATTGAAGCCAGTAATGGTATAGAATTAGGCGAAGGTATTCAAATAACAAACTTTGTGAGTATTACTTCGCACTCCAGTCACAACTCCATACGCCTATATAAACAATACTACAATAGTTTTAATAATCTAAAAGGATACGAAAGGGGTTCTATCAGCATTGGCGCATTCACTTTTGTTGGTCCACACAGCGTAATAATGCCGGGTGCAAAAATTGGCAGCAATTGTATCGTTAAAGCATTTTCTTATGTCAGAGGCGAATTTCCAGATTATAGCATTATAGCGGGAAATCCCGCAGTTGTTTGTGGAGATGTGAGAGATTACGACAAAATATTATTGGAAAAATATCCCGAATTAAAAGAATTACATAAAGAATCCCCAGAATAAAATAATGAAAAAGTTACTGATAATAAGTACCAATTCCATTCACCTTTATAATTTTTATAAATTGGTAAAAGATGGCTTTGAGTCAGTTGCTATCGTAACAAACGAACAGAATCCGAATTTAAACTATAACAACTCTCAAATATATTATCTTAACTTTTCTGTTAAAAGTCCCATACGTTTTTACAAAAGTTTAAAAATGCTAAAACGTATTTTAAATGACTATAAGCCCGATATAATACATTCACAGCAAATAACCACAAATTCATACTTAGCTGTTAAGGCAGGACTAAGTGCAAAAATTCCCGTAGTTGTTACGGCATGGGGGAGTGATGTACTTTTAACGCCTTCAAAAGGTTATTTTTACAAAAAAATGGTTCGTTATATTTTATTGTATGGCTCTGCTTTTTCGGCAGATTCTGAATATGTGGCAAAAAAAATGGACGAACTTGCAAATAGAAAACTAAATACAAGTATTGCAAATTTTGCCGCCATCGAACCTGCAGAAAATCCTCAAAAAGAAAATATAATTTATTCGAATCGCCTTTTAAACAAGCTTTATCGCATTGATTCAATAATAAAGGCATTTGCGGTTTTTGTTAAAAACATGGATTATAATGACTGGAGACTTTTTATTGCAGGGGAAGGCAGTGAAACGGAAGCATTAAAGGATTTATCAACCTCATTAAATATTGCCGGCAAAGTAAAATTTTGCGGATGGCTTAGTTTCAAAGAGAATTGGGATAATTACAAACGTGCACGGATTTTTGTTTCAGTTCCCGAATCGGACGGCACTTCAATTAGTCTGCTTGAAGCAATGGCTGCAGGCTGCATACCCGTTGTTTCTGATTTGCCGGCAAACAATGAATGGATAAAGAATTACGAAAATGGCATTATTGTGTCTGATCTAAATGCTAATTTTTTTGAAGAAGCTATTAAAATTGATGAATCAAAAGCTATGTCCGTTAATCGGAACCTTATTTCTACTAAAGCATCATTCAAGGCAAATCAGGAATCTTTTTTCAATATTTACAAAAAGCTATACCAAAACAAATGAAAATTTGTCACTTCACATCGGCGCACCCGTCAAATGATGTACGCATTTTTGAGAAAGAATGCAGCTCTCTCGCCAATGCAGGGTTCAATGTATATTTGGTTGCTGCAGGTGATTCCGACAAAACCGAAAACGGAGTTAACATTGTTTCTGTTAAGCCTGAAAAACAAGGTCGGCTGTATCGTATGCGCCGTTTTGCAAAACTGATTTTACGCAAAGCACTTGAACTGAATGCCGACATTTATCATTTTCACGACCCGGAACTTATGCGTTTTGCAAAAAAGCTAAAACGATCCGGAAAGATTGTTATTTATGATATTCACGAGGATCTGCCACGCAGCATTTTATCGAAACCGTATTTAAAAAAATGGATGCGCAAAATTATTTCGTTTTTTGTAGAAAAATACGAAAACCGAATTGCATCAATTACCACGTGCAATATCACAGCCACACCTCATATTGAATCCCGCTTCAAAAAAATAAATAAAGAGACTTACTCAATCTACAACTTTCCGGAATTCAACATTGACAATCCACTTGTATCTTTTGACAAAAAAGGAAATCATGTCTGTTACATCGGTGGATTATCTGAAATTCGCGGCATACACGAAATTCTGAAAGCAATAGCAATTTCGGATTCCCGTCTTATTCTTGCCGGCATGGCCGAAAGCACCACAATTGCTGAAGAAATAGAAAAATCTGTTTCCGAAGGAAAAACAATTTTCAAAGGAAAAGTAAGTCGCAGCGAAGTCAATAATATTCTAAGCGAATCAAAAGCCGGGTTGGTAACTTTCCTCCCTGAGCCAAATCACATTAATGCACAGCCAAATAAAATGTTTGAATATATGGCTGCCGGTATCCCTGTCATAGCTTCTAACTTCCCATTATGGCAAACCATTATTTCCGAAAACCAATGTGGAATATGTGTTGACCCTAAAGATGTAAAAGCAATTGCGGAAGCAGTCAGAGAAGCCGGTGTTATTGTTTAGTTTTAT
>CAZJYL010000081.1:0-9627 GCA_964550265.1 uncultured Bacteroidaceae bacterium | reverse complement strand
CATGTCTATTTGCATTCCTGCGGTATCAAATTGCAGTTTATTATTCACGATTTTTATTCTTTGATAACCTATAAGCCTTTTTAATGAATCAACAACGGAAGAGTCGGGATTAATTCCATTTTCTTTGCTAAAACCCCATGCGCGAACTAGCGGACCAACCGTTATATCGAAATAGCCATCAGTTTTTAAAGATATTTCTTTCGATTTGTTTATAAGGGTAATAAAATTGTTGTTGAGTTCGGGGTTTTCTCCTCTGTTTATTTTACAGATTATGGATGAATCTACGTAGGGAGAAGCCGTTAAATCAAAATCCCTAAAAATACTGTCGATAGAAGATTGTTTTATTTGTTCGGGATTGCCATACCACTTAATGTGAAAAGTAGTGCCCTGAATATTGCCCGACCATTCTGTAAGCGTAGATTTGGATTTGTTTGTGCAAGCCGAAATTACAAACACAAAGCTTAGTAGGTAGTATATTTTTTTCATTTTTTAGGCTAACATAACAATTTTTATTCTAACTTCGTATAAACAAATGTTTTTTATCTGATAGAAAAATTTCAAATTATGAAAAAAATATTTACTTTTCTGGGTGTTATTGTATTTGTTATTATGTTAACTCCAATGTTTTTTAGCTCATGCGAAACAGAAGAGGACACAAAGGTTCCTGAGCCTATTTCAACATTTTTCTCAGCTGTAATTGGCGGAAACAACAAGTCTATTAAGCCGGGAACAAATGGTTATCTTATACAACCTTATGATACATGTTTCACCGATACCGCCGGAACGCACTATACTGCAGGTATTCGTTTGTTCCAGTCAAATTCGGGTTATTATGTTTCTTCAAGAGAAGAATTTAAAATAGAATTAGTAAATCTTTTAGATGCTGATGGCGTGAATAAAGACAGCCTTTTCCACGCATATTTGTCTCAGCCTGCATTACCATGGTATAATCCAAATCAGGTTGCTGACAGTACCAAACATACGGGTATGTGCATTAAGTGGAGAACGGCTAACGGCAATTGGTACACAACAAGCAAAGCTTCTCAAAGTACTGAAATATCTGTTGATTCAACAAAAAACGTTACTCTACATGGTGGCATCAGCACTCATGAAGTATATCTGAAATTTACCTGCACACTATATGAAAAAGGAGGTACCAAAACTTTGACTCTAATTGAAGGACGCGGACGCTTTTCGTTTTTGAACACTTCGTTTTTCTAAATTAAGTCACTATTTTGCAGGGATTTTAATTATTTAGAAATTTTTTGCTTATTTTATTTTCAACTTGGCTTTCGACAGAATCTGGCAAAAATGAAAAAAAATCATATTTTGTAATTTGTTCTATTGCGCTTATACTCACATTGTAATTCATAAAGTTTTTCAAACCTTCCTGATTTGGAATTAAAAAACCAATTGAATGGTATTCGTTGTCTTTTTTGCCAAGAACAGCTTTGTAAAAGGCATCGGGGATAGCTACATTGTTTTCTCCAATGCAGTTGTAAACAGTGTCATAAAATATTGGTCCTGTAACTATAAATAGCGTATCGAAAAGCAATCCCCAGTTTCTGATTTTCTGTTCAAGCGAGTTCCATATTCCACGATTGAATCCCGGAAGCTGGGGACTCATGTTGCTCATCAGAAAGCTTTCTCTCATTGCAATACTGTCAAAAGACATGTCGCCTGCAGGGCATAAATGTCCGCGGTCGTACCCTGACCCTTTATAGTCTTTCAATTCGGCAGAACCGGTTTTTACTGCTGTATCAGGCATAAATTTATTTGAGCGTGATGCTGCTTTGTTTTGAATACGCTGGGGCGTTATAAAATGAAATACCCAGTCTGCCTGTTCGGTTTTTTCATTATAGCAAAGAGTAAAATAACTATGTTTTATTAATGCAGCAGAATCGCAATAAGGGCATATTTGCGTAAATGCCGCTTGTATAGAAAAAATGCAATAAATAAGTAATATGAACAGCCTTTTATTCATGAAATTTATAAATCAATCATTTTAAAGAGTTCAGCATGAATTTCTTCAGGTTTTGGAACGGGATTTTGAATAATTAACTCCGAAAGATTAAATTCAGGTTTATTAAGCATGTATTTATACATTTCATAAACATCGTTCTGAAAAGAGAAATCGGCTTCGTGTATATCAGTTTCACCGTCCAAATATTCGCGGTCTGCTCCTATTCTTTGCTTGGTAATATTTTCCCTGCAAAAAGACATAGGCATGTGAATAAATATAGTTTTATCGGGCTTTGGGAGATTAAACAAGCTAAATTCGGTATGCAATATCCAACCGGCCAGCTTGGATTTTTCGTCTTGCTGTTTGATTTTAGCCCCCTGAAATGCAATATTTGAAAGGACATATCTGTCGGCTATTACCCATTTTCCGTCATTTAGCATTTTTGAAATTTGCTCACCGTAGTTTCTTCTGTCGCCTGCAAAAAGCAAAGCTACAAACCATGGATCTACTTCTGATATAGTACCAAGCTCTCCTTTGAGAAAACGCTTAAGCATGGGTCCATAAAACGGGCTGCTGTCGTCTGTTCTGGGGAAGTGAATAAATTCCGTTGCAATACCTTTGGCGCGCACAGCATTTAGCAATAAGTTTGTTTGCGTTGTTTTGCCGCTGCCATCTAAACCCTCAAGAACAATAAATTTTCCTTTTTTCATCCGCGATAATAATTTACTTTTGCTAAGTTATTAATTATATGGAAGCGACATTTAAAAAATTCTCATTAAATATTAAAGGTAAATTACATGAGTTCAATAAGCCCGTTGTAATGGGTGTAATAAATATTACCGACGATTCATATTATGCAGGCAGCAGAACAGCCGACAAAACATCTGCATTTAGCAGATGCACCAAACTGATAGAAGAAGGGGCCACTATTATTGATGTTGGAGCAATAAGCACCAGGCCGGGATCGCTATATCAGGGAGCAGAAGAAGAAAACAAAAGGCTAATGAGCGTTTTCCCTTTATTTAGAAAAGAATTTCCCGAAACAATATTTTCCATTGACACGTCAAATGCCGAGATAGCCCGACAAATGCTTGATGAAGGAGCAGATATCATTAATGATATTTCTGCAGGTGAGCACGATGCCGATATGTTCCCATTAATTGCAGAACGAAAATGCCCTTATATAATCATGCACATGAGGGGCAGACCTGTAGATATGCAGAACCATGTTGAATACGATGACATTATTGGTGATATCAATAAATATTTTCTCGACAAAATTGAAAGACTTCACAGCATTGGCATTTCTGATATTTTAATTGACCCTGGTTTTGGTTTTTCAAAAACTACAGAGCAGAATTATTTTCTTTTAAACAAATTGCAGGTATTTAAATTTCACAACAAACCATTGGTAGTAGGGATCAGCAGAAAATCCATGGTTTACAAAGCGCTCGGCAGCACGCCTGAGAATGTTTTGCCCGGAACTATTGCATTACAGGCTATGGCTATTTTAAAAGGCGCTGACATTTTGCGTGTTCACGATGTTGATGCGGCAATGCAATGCCTGCGTGTATTAGAAATTGCCCGAAATAGTGAAAAAATATAATTGTTTTAAAATTATTCTTAAGACTAAATATTTCGCACTGCGTCTTCGTTCGGAGTAATGCTTATTACAGGAATTTGACTGTTTTTAATGACATTTGAGGCTGTTGATCCAATGAATGTGTGGCGCCAGTCTTGCTCCTGCTGAGTCATAATCATAATGATATCGGATTCGGTATCCGAAGAATACTGTATTATTCTGTCGGCAATAGTTGTATTATTTGAAAAATTATATATGATTTCGGTAGTACATGCAACATTGTTTTCAGTTAAAAACTCTCTGGTTCTGTTCATCTTTTCAGCAAACTCTTTTTCCCTGCTAAAATTTTCACGAGTAATTACGGCAAGTAATTTTATGGTTGAACCATAGTATCTGCTAAAAAGTATTGCAACGTTTATTTTATTTTTAATTTGTTTTGACAAATCAAGAGGCAGGAGAATTTTATCGAAAGAAGATTTAACTATGCTGTTTATTGTTAAAACGGGACAACTGGCCATTCTAACCACCTGAGCCGTGTATTTGCCAATTGCATTTTGCAGGGGGCTTGTTTTGCCTGCTTTGCCCATAACAATTAGGCGGGCATTTGTTTTGGCTGCAAAGCCAACTATTTCTTCATAAACATTGCCTTCAAGAATTTCAAAATCTACCATATGGTTGTATTTTTGCGAATATGTGGTGCTTAAACGACGCAATTTAACTATCATATCCTCGTCGGAACCATTGTATGAAACTGAAGATTGCTGGTTTTGATAAGAAATGGAATTACGCTGATTAACAACATGTACAAGCGTCATGGATGAATTCATCAAACGCGCAAGATTATAAGCCTGCTGGATTTGAAGATCTGTGCGTCTGCCAAAATCTATAGGGATTAAAATATTGTCGTATTTATTTTCCATTTTTGTACATTTGTAATCATTGAAAGGCTAAATTAATAAAAATAATGAAAAAAATTGCCGAATCTGAACTGATACTTCGTGAAAATGGCGCTGTTTATCACTTGAATTTATTACCGGATGAAATTGCCGATAATATTATCCTTGTTGGTGACCCCGGGCGTGTTGAACTTGTTTCATCCATGTTTGATAAGGTTATTATTAAAAGGATGAATAGAGAGATATGCACTCACACCGGTATTTATAATGGAAAAAGCATCAGTGTAATCAGCACCGGCATGGGTCCCGATAACATTGATATAGTTATTAATGAACTGGATGCACTTGCAAATATTGATTTAAAGAAACGGGTTTCGAAAAAAACGCACAAAGCTTTAAATTTTGTTCGCATTGGCACCTCCGGAGGGATTCAGAAGGATATTCCCGTGGGCTCTTTTTTATTTTCCACTCATGGTATTGGAACAGACGGGTTATTGCATTTTTATTCGGATAGTATAAAAATACGTTGCCCTGAAATAGAATTGGCTTTGGCAAATCAGGTGGGTTGGCCCGAAACATGGGCTGCTCCTTATGTTGTTGAGGGTAGTAAAACTTTATTGGATAAACTTTCAAAAAATCATCCTAAAGGGATGACAATGACATTTGGTGGTTTTTATGGTCCCCAAGGCCGTCAATTGCGACTTGGATTACATTACCCTTCGTTTATTGACAAGGTGGCTGCATTTGCATATAATAAACTTAAAGTCACCAATTTTGAAATGGAGACCTCTGCTTTATACGGATTGGCCGGCATGCTGGGTCATAATGCCTGCACAGTTTGTGTTGTTATTGCCAACAGGACTGATAAAACTTTTATTAACGATTATCATCCTCCAATGAAAAAATTAATCAAGCTTATTCTTGACAGGATATAGGCTTATTGTTTCAATAAGAACCTTTTATTTTTATTTAGGTAAAAAAAAGTTAATTTTGCAAATCAAAATTCGATATAATGAGTAAACAACAAAATTCGGTTCCTGAGAATAAACAAGTTTTTGTTTTTGGTAAAATAAATTATATTCTAATGCTAGTTGGGCTTGGTGTAATGCTTCTGGGATATATTTTTATGTCAGGAGGTGGTTCAAAAGACCCAAATGTTTTCAATTACGAATTGTTTAGTTTTACTCGTATTACCTTAAGTACGATTCTTATTTTGGCAGGCTGTGTCATTGAAATAATTGCAATAATGTATCGCCCGAAAACAAAAGATAAGTCAGAATAATGAGTTGGATTGATGCTATTATTATAGCTATTGTTGAGGGAATAACCGAATTTTTGCCCATTTCTTCAACAGGGCATATGATTATTACCGAAGCCTTATTAGGACATATCCCTGATGATTTTTCAAAAGCTTACATTGTAAACATTCAGTTTGGTGCTATTCTGGCTGTTGTTGTGATGTATTTTAAACGCTTTTTTCAGTCATGGGATTTTTATACCAAATTATTTGTTGCATTTTTGCCGGCCGCTATAATCGGGTTTTTATTGGGAGATTATATTGATTCATTACTTGAAAGCGTAATGGTTGTTGCCATTATGCTCGTTGCCGGCGGGTTATTTATGCTCTTTGTTGATAAATGGTTTAATAAGCCTGTTGAAGATCAAAAAGTTTCATTCTGGCGTGCTGTAAAAATTGGTATTTTTCAATGTATTGCCATGATACCCGGCGTTTCAAGGTCTATGGCTACCATTGTTGGTGGAATGACCACAGGCTTAAACAGGAAAAATGCTGCAGAATTTTCTTTCTTTCTGGCTGTGCCAACCATGGCTGCTGCATCGGGTTATAAATTGATGAAATTATTTAAAGAACCCGGGGGCGTTGATGTTTTAAAAGATAATCTTTCCATGTTGCTTGTAGGCAACATTGTTGCTTTTGTTGTTGCCATGCTTGCAATTAAGCTTTTTATTGATTTTTTAACCCGACATGGATTTAAGGCATTCGGGTATTACAGAATTTTGGTTGGTGGTATTATTCTGGCTCTTATGCTGTCGGGGCATTCATTAAGCATTTCATAATGTTTGATTTTGTAAATGGCGAAATACTTCTTTTTGACAAGCCATACACATGGACATCTTTTGATGTTGTTCGTCTTATTAAGAACTGCCTTAAGAAAAATCTTCCTGTCCCCGTTAAGGTTGGACATGCAGGCACATTAGATCCTCTTGCAACGGGAATGTTGATTGTGTTGACCGGCAAAAAAACACGTGATATGGAATTAATTCAGGCTCAGGAAAAGGAATATATTGGTACATTTACGGTTGGGGCAACTACGCCTTCTTTCGACAGAGAAACTGACATTGATCAAACATTTCAGATAAATCATCTTACCGATGAATTGATTTATAATACAGCCAAAACTTTTGTTGGTGAAATAATGCAATTTCCACCCGCGCATAGTGCTGTTAAGGTTGATGGTAAACGTGCCTATGAATATGCAAGAAAAAGTAAGGATGTTGAAATTAAGCCACGACCCGTTATTATTTCGGAATTTGAGATTACCCGTATAGACTTGCCTGAAATAGATTTTAGGGTTGTTTGCAGCAAAGGCACATATATTCGTTCATTAGCCCACGATTTTGGAAAAGCACTTGACGCAGGAGCTTACCTTAGTTCACTATGTCGCACCCGTATTGGTGAGTATAAATTGGAGGATGCAATGCATCCAAAAGAATTCACTGTTTTAATTGAAAAATTAAAGGAAGAAAAGGCTATTTAAAAAGTTTTAATTGTTATTTAAAATTCTGAGAGTTAAAAAAAGCCGGATTAACCGGCTTTAATATTTATTTTCTCATTATTGTAAGTGTACCTTGATGGTCTTCGTATTCCTCATTGCCATAATTTACTCTGAGCACTACGAAATATGTACCATCGGCAAGATTCCCTCCATCCCAGTCGTTCATGTAGTTTGAACTTTCGTAAACTTTTTTACCCCAGCGATTGTAAACCATAAGTATGCTGTTGGGATAATACGGCAAATTTATTACTTCAAAAACATCGTTAAAGCCATCACTATTTGGAGTAATAATATTGGGAATAGTTAAGTCACAGGCAATAACACTAATGGTTATTGTATCAGATTTGGAATCGCATCCTGTAACAGTTACCGAATAAGTTACGGGCCCAACAGGCATATTGGATACATGCAGATATGGCGATGTATTTCCGTTTGACCACTGATAAGTATATTGTGGTGTAGCCTGGCTTACGTCTAAATCTCTAAATTCATGTTTACACATTTCTATATCCGGACCTAAATTAACTATAGGTGTTGGTATAATACTAACATTAATAGTGTCAGTATCGCTACATTCATTGGCACCGCCATAGGATACTGTTACCGAATATACTCCTGTGGAGGTAATGGTAGTTGTTTGTGTTGTGGCACCATTAGACCAATGATAATCAAATCCGGGATTTTGTGCATTCAGGGTAACCGGATTTGTTTCGCATAAATCGGGACCTAAATTAACGCTGGCCCAGGGTATCATTGCCACTTCTATTGTGTCTGAGCCATAACAGGCCACGTTAGCATTTGAGTTTGTTACTGTAACAGCATAGATCCCTGATGCATCCGGAACTATAGTTTGTGTATTTGCACCTGTTGACCAAAAATATTGATTTCCGGGACCAGCATTAAGAGTAATAACTGAGCCCTCGCATAAAGTTGTGTCATTGCCAAGGTTTGGGGTTGGATTAGCTAAAACGTTAACTGAAAATGTTGTGTCATAACTACAGCCAAATGAATCGTATAAAGTCATGGTGTATTGAAATGTACCCGCATTTAAAGGTGTAATATTTGCTGTTGAATCAGAAGTTGCTTGAATAAAAGGACCACTCCAGCTTACAGAATCCACAGGCACGTTATATGTCCAGCCGCCGGGAATTAATGCCGGATTCAATGACAAGCCCCATGAAAAGATATAGCCGTTATCAGCTGCCAAATTGTCAATTACATTTATTTTCCATGTACCATTTAACGGGCAACCCAATAAATTATTCCAGTTACCAACAGCCTGATAAGTGCCGGCATTAGCTTGTTTAACGCTAGGGCTAGATTGTCCTATAGGATCTACATAGGGGGCAACTGTAGTCCAGTTGCTTGCATTATCTATGTAACCGTTAGTTGAGGTTGGCGAAAAACAATATTCAAAGCCTATGCCGGGGGTTGTATTCCATGTGTTAGCATCCACAGGCAAATCAGCACCAACCGGTCTGCCCAATATTGTTCCGCCTCCGCTGTTCGGATAATTAAGCAATACGACAGAATTGCCGTTGGGGCATATAAGAGAAATTTTTAAGTCTCCCATGTATGTATGCTCCATGTTTAAGCAAACTCCAAGTAAGTCGCTTATATTGGATAGTGTCATTCCTGTAGGGAAAACGGAATATGTGAGATTAGACATATAAGAAGCTCCACTGCCATCCGGCAAGAATACGGTATCAGCAAGGGCAAGAGTTCCGGAGGCACCTCCCTGAGTTTCGTTAATCACAATGGTGGAAAGTGCATTTAAGCCTACCGAAACACTAATTGTGTCACCGGCACAAATATCGGGAAGTGGTTTTATATCAACTATTGGATTACTTGAATATCGCACCCTGCCTGCCTTCCAGTTCGTGTTTTTGCATCCGTGATTATCTTCAACTCTTACACTAAAGTCGTATCCCGAAGGATTTATATAGGTATGTGTAACAACCTGACCGGTATCTGAACTGCCATCGCCACAATTCCAAATAAATAAAGAAGATGCATCGCTTTGTGTATCAGCTAATCCATTTTCGGGATATATTCCGTGAGCTTGAAAAGTTACCGGAGCGCCTGAGCAAACATCAATGTAATTATGAGACATTATAGGCACACATGATAGGGAATCAATTTCCACTATAACGTTTTGACAAGGTGTATGACAGCCTAATGTTGCAGCAAAACCGGGCGCAGCAGTAGAACCTGATGTCCAAACCAAAGTAAGCTTACCAGAAGGATTTGATGCAGTAGCCATAATCTGAATATTTTGGGGGCTGTAGGCTGAAGAATATGTTTGCCCTAATTGCGGCGAAGAAGTATTTGGACCATTATATAGTCGCCCCTTAAAACAGTTATAAACAATTGAGTGTCAATAATATAATA
>CAZJYL010000080.1:0-9724 GCA_964550265.1 uncultured Bacteroidaceae bacterium | reverse complement strand
GATGTAACTCTTCCATTAAATACAACACTTATTAACGGAAGTCAAAGCCTTTTCGGAATTAAAACCAAATTGCAATTTGGCAAAATGACGATGACTTCTGTTATTTCACAACAAAAAAGTCAAACATCTAATATTACCGTTTCAGGAGGAGCACAAACAAGCAACTTTGAGCTCTATTGTGATGAATACGAAGAAAAGAAGCATTTTTTAATTTCCCACTTTTTTAGAAACAATTATAATAAATGGCTTGAGACCTTACCAATAATAGGCTCTCCAATAAATATTACAAAAATTGAAGTTTGGGTTACAAATATTGGCGCGGCTACACAACAAAACAGAAATATTGTGGCTTTAATGGATTTAGGCGAAAAAACGCCTTATAACCCTGCTATTCCATTAAGCATGGACCCTAACGCCCAATTTCCCGATAATGAATCAAATGGTCTTTTAAACATTGTTGATATTAATCAAATTCGCGACATTAACAATGTAAATTCTTATATGAATGGCGTTGGTCTTGTTGCGGGAACCGATTACGAAAAAATTGAAAATGCCCGCTTGCTTGCACCAACAGAATTTACCTACAATTCAAAACTGGGATTTATTTCACTTAATTCTACTCTGAACGACGATCAGGTTCTTGCCGTGGCGTTTCAATATACCATACTTGGATATGACAGTGTTTTTCAGGTTGGAGAGTTTTCGAACGGAGGAATTGATGCCCCCAAATGCTTAGTGGTAAAATTATTGAAAGGTACGGCTCAAAACACAAAGGTTCCCCTTTGGGACCTGATGATGAAAAACGTTTATTCGATAGGAGGTTATCAAATCAATCCTGAAGATTTTCGATTAAACGTCTTATACAAAAGTGATGGTTTAGGTGTCCCTGCAGGGTACTTTACCGAAGGTAATTTAAAAGGTATTCCATTAATCCGCGTTTTGAACATGGACAACCTAAATGCCAATAATGATCCTGAACCCGATGGTTTTTTCGACTTTATAGACAATGCGGCAACTAATGGCGGAACCATAAATTCAAAAAACGGAAGAGTATTTTTTCCTATTCTTGAGCCATTTGGAAAAGACTTAAGAAACTTAATAGACGATCCGGCTCTTGCCGATAAATATTGCTACGACTCACTTTACACGATGACAAAAACCGGCGCCAGACAATATCCGAATAAAAACAGATTTACCATTGCAGGTGCGTTCAAGTCATCGGTTGGAAATGAAATATCATTAAACGCAATGAATATACCACAAGGTAGCGTTAAGGTTACTGCCGGAGGTATTTTGCTTACGGAAAATGTTGACTATACCGTTGATTACACACTAGGGCGTTTAAAAATAATAAATGAAGGTGTTTTGAATAGTGGCGCCCCAATTAATATTAGTCTTGAAAACAATTCGCTTTTTTCATTACAAACAAAAACATTTCTTGGCACTCACATAGATTATGACGTAAACAAAAATTTTCTTGTTGGAGCCACTTTAATGAATTTAACGGAAAGACCTTATACGTATAAAGTTAATATTGGAGAAGAGCCTATATCAAATACAATATGGGGCTTAAATTTATCCTACCAGACTGAGTCTAGGCTTATAACCAAACTCGTTGACCTCCTTCCTCTTATCGAAACAAAAGCTCCTTCGCGGGTTTCAATTGACGCAGAGATAGCCAACCTTGTACCCGGACATGCCAGAGCAATTGGAAAAACAGGAACAGCATATATAGATGACTTTGAGGGAAGTAAGTCTTCTATTGACATAAAAAATATTGGCACATGGTTTCATGCATCCGTGCCTCAGGGACAGCCTTTATTATATCCCGAAGCCAATGATGACTCCTCGTTAACAAGCGGCTATAATCGCGCAAAATTAGCTTGGTATGTTATAGATCCACTGTTTTACCGAAATAATAATCTTACACCAAAGCATATAGCAAACAACCCTGCAATGCTTTCAAACCATTACATGCGTGAAGTGCTTGAAACCGAGGTTTTCCCCAAAAAAGAAAATGTCAACAACATTGTTACAAACATTGCCGTATTCAATATGGCATACTACCCAAATGAAAAAGGACCTTATAATTATGATGTTAATACTAGTGCTGTGTCTGCCGGTATTGATGCAAACGGTAATTTACTTGATCCAAGTTCAAGATGGGGTGGTATTATGAGAAAAATAGAAACCCCGGATTTTGAAGAAACCAATGTTGAGTACATTGAGTTCTGGATGATGGATCCATTTATTTATAATCCTGCTCATTCAGGTGGAAAATTGATATTTAACTTAGGGGATATTTCAGAAGATGTTCTTAGAGACCATAGAAAAAGCTATGAAAACGGATTACCTACATCCAGTAATATTATAAATGTTGATACTACACAATGGGGAAGAGTTCCAACACTTCAGGCATTAGTAAATACTTTTGACAATGATCCAACATCGAGACAGTACCAAGATGTTGGCTTAGATGGACTTTCTAATGAAGACGAGGTATCTTTTTTCGATACCAGATATATTGATGTAGTTACCAATGCATATGGTACTAACTCAAATGCATATGCTAAAGCTATAGAAGATCCCTCCTCCGATAATTTTCATTATTTCCGCGGTTCGGATTATGATGCTGTTGAACTGGATATCCTCGAAAGATATAAAAAGTATAACGGAGTTGAAGGCAACAGCCCTACCAGCAGCCAGTCACCCGAAAATTATCCGACATCTGCAACAACTTTACCTAATGTTGAAGATATTAACAGAGACAATACACTAAACGAATCCGAGAGGTATTATCAATATGTTATTGATATGCAACCGTCAAAAATGGTTGTTGGTCAAAATTATATTACAGATGTTTTTAACGCATCTGCAAATCTGGCAGACGGAACAACCGCGAATGTTAAATGGTATCAATTTAAAATACCGGTAAAAGATCCTGATTTAGTTGTTGGGAATATTTATGATTTTAAATCAATAAGGTTTATTCGTATTTTAATGCGAGAATTCTCCGAGCCTATTGTTTTACGTTTTGCCACATTAGAGCTTGCTAGAAGCCAATGGAGAAAATACGAAAACGCATTGTTATACCCGGGAGAATATATTCCTGGAGATGATCAAAACTCTACATCATTCGATATTTCAGCTGTTAATATCGAAGAAAACGGAAGCCGTCAGCCCATTCCTTATGTATTACCGCCAAGTATAGAACGTGAAATAGGCTGGGGTTCCAATACCATGTATCAGATGAATGAGCAAGCTCTTGTCCTTAAAGCTTGTAATCTTGTTGATGGTGACGCCCGCGCAATATATAAAACCTGCGATTTTGATATCCGTCAGTACAAGTCGCTTAAAATGTTTATTCACTCAGAACTTTCACGGCCTGATTTATATACATTAAATAACGGGGATTTAACGGTGTTTATTCGTTTAGGTACTGATTTTACCGACAACTTCTATGAGTATGAAATTCCTCTGCACCCAACAAATCTTAATGTTAATATTCATGACCCCAACATTAATAATCTGGTATGGGCTGACTCTTTAAATCTGACTTTGGATAGCCTTGTTGAATTAAAAAAACATCGCAACGTGGCTATGAGACAAGAAAATTCCGGAGTATCTCTTTTGACCCCGTATTACAAATACGACGGGCCTAACAAAATGACCATTGTGGGTATTCCTAATCTTAGCGATGTCAGAACCATTATGATAGGTATTCGTAATCCCAAGCGAAGCCCTGTTAATTTATCGGATGATGGCCAGCCAAAATGTGCCGAGATCTGGGTAAACGAATTACGATTAACCGATTTTGACGAAAAAGGCGGATGGGCAGCAACAACCAGAATAAGTGCCGACCTTGCTGATATTGGAAATGTAGCCGTAGTAGGAAATTTATCCACGGCAGGATTTGGCAGCATAGAAAAGAAAGTTTCCGAGCGACAAAAAGAAAACATAATGTCGTATGACTTGGCAACTAATATTGAGCTAGGAAAGTTTTTGCCGAAAAATTCGGGGTTAAAAATCCCAATGCATTTTGACATTAGCGAAACATTTAGCAATCCTCAGTATAATCCGTTAAATCCTGACATATATTTATCGGATGACCTCAAATTATATGAAAATAAAAACGAGAAAGATTCCATTTTGAATTTAGTTCAAAGTTATACAAGACGAAAAAGCTTAAACTTTGTAAATGTCAGAAAAGAAAAAACAGGAAACAACACCAAAAACAGAATATACGATTTATCGAATTTTGACCTTACCTATGCATACAATGAGGTTTTTTACCGTAATATAGACGTAGAATATAATCTCACAAAATCATACAGAGGTGCATTGGGATATAATTATTCGTCTAGTCCCAAAAATTATATTCCTTTTAAAAAGGTAAAAATTTTAAACAAAAAACCTTTTAAGTTTTTTGGCGACTTCAACTTTTATTTATTGCCAAAATCATTGTCTTTCCGTACTGATCTTGACAGAGGTTATGAGGAAAATTTATTCAGAAACAAGTCTGATGCGCTTATTTTAATTGAACCTTCTTTCTTAAAAACGTTTTCATGGAACAGAGCATATACTTTAAAATACGATTTAAGCAGAAGCCTTAAAATTGATTACATAGCAAATGCCAATGCCAGAATTGACGAACCACCGGGCAGAATTGACAAAGCCGATAGCGATTATAAGGCAAAGATGGACTCAATATGGCAAAACATAAAGTCAATGGGTAGGATAACCAATTATAACCAATCTCTCAAAATTAATTATGCACTGCCCATAAATAAACTGCCGTTATTAGACTGGATTAACTCTTCAGTGCAATATAACGGAGATTATAAATGGACAGCTGCACCTCTGTATAAAAACTCTTCCGGCGAATATGCTGAAAGCCCTTACGGAAGCACAATAGAAAATAATCGTTCCATATCCGCCAACATAAACGGAAATATGGTAAATCTTTATAATAAAATACCATATCTTAAAAAGCTTAATCAGCAAGCCAACAAGCCGCGCCAAAGTCCAAACTCAAGAGTAGAAGCATTGTTAAATGATTCCACAAATGCAAATAAGAAAGACACAACTCCTGTATTCAAAATCATTGCTGATAATTTTCTTAAATTATTAATGATGACAAAAAATGCTTCCATCTCATATACCCTGGCAGAGGGGACATTTTTACCCGGATATAGAGGAAATGTGGATATTCTTGGGATGGATTTAAATAAACAAGCGCCGGGATGGGGTTTTATATTTGGTGATCAACGCGACATCAGGCCATATTTGGTTCAGAACGATTTGCTTTCAAAAGATTCATTATTTAATAACGCATATTCTAAAAGGAAAAACGAAAACTTAAATGGCAGATTATCTATTGAACCGGTAAAAAACATGAAAATAGAAATTACAGCCATACGAAACTTTACCGAAAATCATAATGAATATTACAAATATGACGAATTGAGTAATACTTTTAAATCATATTCCGCTATTGACAACGGCAGCTATAGTCTGTCAATAATAACATGGAGTACTGCATTCGTTCAAGATTACAAAGATTATTCAAATAAAACATTCGAGTATTTTAAAGATATCAGGCCCGAAATTGCAGCACAAGTTGCCCAAAACAGCCCTGTCTGGAATGGCACATATTTTACTGACTCAATTACCGGCAAAGTGTATCCTACCGGTTATGGCCCAACATCGCAGGAAGTATTAATTCCGGCATTTCTGGCAGCATATACAGGCAACAATCCTGAAAAATTTATAAAATCCAAATTCCCTCTCATTCCTCTTCCCAACTGGCGTTTAACTTATAATGGGCTAACCGAAATTCCATGGGTTAAAAAAAGATTTAAATCTGCTTCTATGTCTCATGCTTATAGATGTACATATAATATAGGCGGATATACTTCCAATGTATTATTTTCTGATGATGCCGATGGATACACTTTGGTAAAAGATGCTTTGGGAAACTTTTTACCTAAATATGAAATTGCCCAGGTCAGCATTACTGAGCAATTTAGTCCTTTGATGAATATAGACTTAACATGGAAAAACAGCCTTATTAGTAAAATAGAATACAAAAAATCGCGAAACATGGCCGTTAGTTTTGCCAATAATCAAATGACAGAAATTATTTCGGGCGAAATTACACTTGGTCTGGGATATAGATTTAAAAATGTCGAATTCGAGGCAATGGGTAAGTCGTTCAAAAGCGATTTGAGTTTAAAAGCCGATTTTTCTGTAAGAAACAACAAAACCATTCTTCGAAAAATAGTAGAAAATGTTGATCAAATAAGTGCCGGCCAAAAAGTTGTGTCAATTAATATTTCGGCAGAATACTTATTAAGTCAAAAATTTACCATCAGGGCATTTTTTGACAAGGTCATTAACAATCCGTATATTTCATCACAATTTCTTAACAGCAATACCAATGCAGGTATTAGTTTAAGATTCTCTCTTGCACAATAATTTTTATATTGTACTTTGCCGTATTTAAAAAATAATGTATTTTTGAGCAATTAAATCAAAATAAAAATGAATATTCCTGAAAATTTGCTTTATGCTAAAAGTCATGAATGGATTCGCGTTGAAGGCGAAACCGGATTCATAGGTATCACAGATTTTGCTCAATCAGAACTTGGTGATGTTGTTTATGTTGAAGTTGAGACTGTTGAAGAAACATTAGATCGGGATGAGGCTTTTGGTACTATTGAAGCTGTTAAAACCGTAACTGATGTTAATATGCCGGTTAGCGGAGAGGTAATCGAATTTAATGAAAAACTAAAAGATGCACCTGAATTAATTAATAAAGACCCATATGGCGATGGATGGATAATTAAAGTTAAGATTTCAAACCCTTCGGAGCTTAACGATTTAATGAAAGCCGAGTCCTACAAAAACCACACAGGTCATTAATTCCCAAATAATAAATATTTAAAACCACAAACTTAAAATTTTTAGCCTTTTTCTAAAATTGTATTTGTGGAATCTTTATTTTTAATCATCTTTGTTTTAAATATTTAAAACTAATTGTTATGGAAGTCAAGAAAAACCCTAAATACGATCTTGAAAAATATAAAGGATTATTTTTAGAAATAGGTTTAGTTGTTGCCCTAGGTTTAATGCTTATGGCATTTGAATGGAAAAAATACGACAAGGAAGATAGTGATTTTGATCAATTGCAAGTTGTTGACATTCCTGAAGAAATGGTGGAAATAACACGCCAGGAAGAGCCTGAACCTCCTAAACCTGAACCACAAACAACCTTACTTGAAATAGTTGATGACAATGTAGATGTTCAAGATGACTTGGATATCAACGTTGAAGATGACCAAAAAACTGAAGTTGGAAACTTTGTTGCACCAGTTGATGATGGAGAAGTGGTTGCTGTTGTTGAGGCTGAAATTTTTACCATTGTTGAAGAGCAACCGGGGTTTCCGGGAGGAGAATCAGCCCTGATGGATTATCTAAAAAATAATATCAAATATCCACAACTTGCCCGTGAAAGTAATATTCAAGGAACAGTTTTCGTAACTTTTGTTGTTGAGCCTAACGGAAGCATTTCTAATGTAAAAGTACTACGTGGCATCGGAGGTGGTTGTGATGAAGAAGCAACACGTGTTGTAAAAAATATGCCATCATGGACACCGGGTAAACAACGCGGGAAGCCTGTTCGTGTTCAATTTAACCTTCCGATACGTTTTATACTTGCAGGATAATTCTAAAAACAATATAAAAAAGACCAGTAATAGCTGGTCTTTTTTTATGTCATATATACTTTATTTTGGATTATAACTCAAATTCAAAATTCTTTACTATTCCAAATCTGAAACAATCCGAAACACTTTATCTCCCCTACGAACCAATCTTGAAACTGCAAAAGCGAAAAGCTTCCCTTTTTCTGCACAAGCAGCCTTGCCATTATCTAAATGAATTTCTTCAATAATACCCTCATACAATCCTGTTGTTGGACCGGTAATTGTTATACGTTCTCCCGGAAAAACCGGGCCGGTTTCAGCCCTGAGCTCCACAACGCCTAATTTTGAAAAATAATTGGTTACTTTCCCAATATATTCACGTCTTTCGGTTGCTGAAGACCCATGCCTGTCAGACCACTCACCTGTGGTTTTACCCAAGTAATATCCCTCCCAAAATCCACGATTATAAACCTTAGTTAACTGATTAGACCATTCTTTAATTTTATCGGATGAATAAGTCCCCTCTTTAATGGACCTAACAGCTTCAGAATAAACTTTTACAACTGTGGATACATACTCAGGCGGACGCCCCCTACCTTCTATTTTAAAAATAGATACTCCTGCATCTATTAGTTTATCCAAAAATCCAATAGTGCATAAATCGCGGGGTGACATAATGTATTTATTGTCAACCTGCAATTCAATTCCACTTTCCAAATCTTTGACGAGGTATGCTCTGCGGCAAATTTGTGCGCATTGGCCTCTATTTGCACTACGGTTTAAATTGTCAAGGCTTAAATAACACTTTCCGCTTATAGCCATACAAAGGGCACCATGAGCAAACGCCTCTATGCGGACTAAATTACCTGAGGGACCGCAAATATTACGTTTAATAATATGATTATTCAAAGCTTTGACCCTTTCGAGAGACATTTCACGAGACAACACAACAACATCAGCCCATTGTGCAAAAAAATCAACAGCATCGGCATTGGTTATATTAGATTGTGTTGACATGTGAACATTCAATCCAAAATCTTTAGATTTGTTAAGTACACTTACATCTGTTGCAATTATTGCATCAATTCCAGCACTACGCGCAGCCAACAAAATCTTTTCAACTTCATCTATTTCATCATCAAAAATAACGGTGTTCAATGCCAGATAAGCTTTTGCCATATTTTCGCGGCATAGACGTACAATATTATTCAAGTCTTCTATTTGAAAATTAACGGCAGCTGATGACCTCATATTTAAATTACCTATGCCAAAATATACAGAATTGGCACCGGCATTCAAGGCAGCTCTCAAAGTTTCGTATGAGCCAACAGGAGCAGTTATTTCTATATTCATGAAACAAAGATATGCAAGAATTTAATTATATTTTAAACTTGTTGTTTATAATGTTTTTTTTATATCTTTGAAAAGTTAATATTAAAAAAAAGCCTATGAAAAAGATTTTTTTACTATTCAGTTTCGTATTTGCAGCAACATTGATTTCATGTGGACCTACAACTGATGATGCCATTAAACACAATGACAAAATTGTTGCAGACCAAAAGAAAATGCTTGAACTTGAAAGCAATTTTGTAAACTCTATTATTGACAACGCAAAAATTTCAATAATAGAAAACAATTATGGCAAATATATTGATTTCCTGAAAGAAACAGAGCAAAAGTATGCCGACATGAAAAGCTTTGATGATAAAGATACTTTTAGAAAAGCAATGATTGATCTGGTTGGTACATTTAAAAAAGTGGCAGAAAACGAATATAAAGAAATGCTTGACATTTTCAAAAAAGACATCGATGAGTTATCAGAAAAAGATTTTGACAGATGGGAAGAACTCACCAATATCATCGACGAAAAAGAAGGTAAAGCCAATGATGCGTTTTTGGATGCACAAAAAGAATTTGCCAAAGAATATAAATTTAAGTTACAATAATTTATTTTATATTTAAAAACTTAAAGCAGCCGGAAAAATGGCCGCTTTTTTTATTTATAAAATATTCAAAAC
>CAZJYL010000079.1:0-9833 GCA_964550265.1 uncultured Bacteroidaceae bacterium | reverse complement strand
GCTATAATGATTATCAGGGCATAAAGGGAAGTGTGTTGGATATTGTTCAAAGCTTTGGGAGAATTTTCATCGCTTCATGGCAGGGAGTATTTTATCAAAGCTTAGAATCAGGAAAATATGAGAGAGAAATTTTTTCTCCAATAAAACAGATTTTATCTCAGGCATGGGACCTTGAAAATGTTGTTTTAAAAAATAAGAATTATTTATTGGCTGCGACATCTGATGGGGTTTTTATTATTGATAGTTTGCTTAAAACTACCAGAGTAGCCGAAGGAAATTTCAATTATGTTAAAGCCAGAAATGATAATAATGAATTAGTTTATGCCGGTGGAGCTCAAACAATTAAGTATCTCGATTTTTCCAATGACATTTTAAAACCAAAAGTTACTCAAGTACCAAGCCTTGAAAGCAGGATATCAAATGCAGTCCTGTCAAAAAACAATGAACTGTTCGTTGGTACAGCTCGAGATGGTGTGTATGTGTTTTCTGCAGTTCCGTTATCAGATGTTAGCAAAAATATTGTTTTTGAAATGAACAGGATAGGTACTGCAGATGGATTGCCTCAATCTGATTCATATACGGTGTTTGTATTTCATGATGATATTTTAGTTAGCACTCAAAGTGGATTATTTAAAATTATAAATAAAGAAAATAAGTATTTGGCTACTCCTTATGATTTTGAGTTTATGCCTTATTATGACAAGTCGCAATTCATTAATATAATTAGAGAAGACTCAAAAGGCAATATGTGGTTTCAAACAAACTCTAAATTGAGCGGTCACAAAAGTTTATATTATGTTATCTGGAAAAATAATAAAAAAGAATTTACCAGTTCACAATTTCAGGCATTTCCAGATTTAGAATTCTATTCAATCACTCCCTTGCAAGATTCTGTTGTTTGGTTTGGAAGCGATGATGGCGCTTTTTGTTTTAATTGGAAAGTAAATAATACATTCAGATTTAATGATTCATTCGCAACTTCTATTCAAAAAGTATCAGTTGATGAATCAGTTATATATAGCAGTATTTCTAAAAACAATCTTATCAGCAAGCCGGATTTATTTTATTTTAACAAAGGTAATATCCGATTTGATTTTGCTGCGGGTTATTTTATTCATGAGAAGCAGGTGCAATTTTCATATATTCTTGAAGGATATGATGATAAATGGTCTAATCCTTCAACTGAGAATTATAAGGAATATACAAATTTACCACCGGGGAAATACACTTTTAGAGTTAAGGCAATTAACCCCTTTGGCGCAGTTGGAACTGAATCGGAGTTTTCTTTTGTTATTCCAAGCCCATGGTACTATAAATGGTGGGCATTGTTAATTTTTATTTTATTATCTGGTTTATTAATAGTCGGGATTGTAACTTTTTTCAACAGACGATTGATAAAGGCAAAACAAAGACTGGAAAATATTGTTCATTCCAGGACCCTTGAAATTCAGAATCAGAAAAAAGCCATTGAAATCGAAAAAGAAAAAGCAGATAAGCTGTTATTAAATATTTTGCCGGTTCGAATTGCAAATGAATTAAAATCGACAGGTAAATGTCAAACTGAGTTTTATCAGTCAGTCACTGTATTATTCACTGATATTAGTGGATTTACATCTATAACTGAGCTTATGGATCCTGAGGAACTTGTTTCAAAATTAGATGAAATTTTCACCCAGTTTGATGATATATGTTCGCGTAATAAATTGGAAAAAATAAAGACCATAGGAGACTCACATATGAGTGCGGGCGGAATTCCTGTCAGAAACAGAACTCACGCAATAGACGCAGCTCTTGCTGCAATCGAAATGCAACAATACATACAGAAGTTGCGATTACTAAACCCGGCCAACAGTATTTGGAAGTTAAGGATAGGAATTAATTCAGGCGAAATAACTGCAGGCGTTGTTGGTAAACGAAAATTTGCTTTTGATATTTGGGGCGATACCGTAAATACAGCCAGCCGTTTGCAAGATGCAGGAGAGCCGGGAAAGATTAATATTTCAAATAATACCGCAGAATTAATTTCGTCATTTTTTGATTTAACCTATAGAGGCAAAAAACCAATTAAGCATAAGGGCGAAGTTGATATGTTTTTTGTTGATGGTATTAAACGTGAACTGTCAATAGATGGACAAATGCAGCGCCCAAATAGAGCTTTTTGGGATAAATACAATGAATTACTTGAACTCAAGTTTTTAAATTTTTGATAATGGATTTTGAAAGAGTTAAAGAATATATGATTCAGAGGCTAAAGCGGGGGTTGGCTCCTAATCTGTATTATCATGGAGTACATCATACAATTGATGTAATGAGAGCGGCTGAAGAAATTGCTGAAGCCGAGAATGTTAAAGGACTGGATAAGATTATTCTGATGACTGCAGCATTATTTCATGATGTCGGATTTTTGATTAGATACAAAGAAAACGAAGATATTTCCGTTGGCATGTGCTGGAACATATTACCTAGATTTAATTATACACAGTCGGAAATTATGATGATAGCGCATATAATTATGTCCACAACTATACCGCAAAACCCTGTAAATAAGCTTGATAGCATTATGTGTGATGCCGATTTGGATTATCTGGGACGCGACGATTTTTTTATTATAGGATGTAATCTTCGTAGAGAATGGAAAGAATATGGAAATGTCTTAAATGTTAAGGAATGGTATCTGCAGCAGATAGATTTTTTAAGTCAACATCATTATTTCACCAAAACGTCAACATTAAGGAGAGAGGAAAAAAAATTAAGACATTTAGAATATTTATCACGTTTGGTCATTAAAAAGTAAATTTTGTTATTCCTTTTTATATCTTTGCAAAAACTGAATAATTAATTAATATGTAAATTATATGGAATCGAGAAACAAACTTATCATTGTTCCTTTTGATTTTACCGATGTTGCAGAATGCGCAGTAGATCATGCTGCCGGTTTGGCAAAGCACCAGGGCTGGTCAGTAAAATTGCTTCACATTATTAATCGTGATACCAGAGCATTGTTGAATGTTTATAAGGTGACTGATGATATAGTGAAAGAACGCCTTCAGGAAAAAGTTGATGAGTTTTCGGCTAAGTACCAAGTTCCCTTTTCTTTTGATGCTAAGGAAGGAAGCATTTTTACTGACATCGGAAAAACTGCAGAAGAAGATGGGGCTAATTTTGTAGTAATGGGAACACATGGAAAACAAGGTATTCAGCATATTTTTGGTTCATATGCACATAAAGTAATTACTTCTACTCGTATTCCATTCATTATTGTTCAAAAACGCAATTTCAGGGATGGATATAATAGAATTCTTATCCCTATTGACGACACTCTTGAATCCAGACAGAAAATTAAATGGGCTATTTATATTGCCAAACAATTTGGAGCAACAATACATGTTAAAGCAATGTATTTAAATGATGAACTTTATAAAGCTAAAATACGTGCGGTATTGAATAAAGTGGTTGAAGTATTTGAGAAGAATGAAGTTAAATATGAAGCAGAAATTATACCTGAAACCGGAAGTTTTTCAAAACAGATAATAGATTATGCCCGCAGAATTGATGCCGATATGCTTTTGGTAATGACAAATACCGACGCCAGCATTGTTCCAAATTTCATTCTTAATCCATGGGATGAGCAAATTATTTTTAATGATGCACTTATTCCAGTAATGGCAATAAACCCCAGAGAAATTAATATTACTGTTGTTGGTTTATAAAAGACAATAAAGTATAAAGCCGGTTGAATATAAATGTCAACCGGCTTTTTTGTTTACAAAAAATAAAATATGGGTACAAAGAATATTTTTAACGATAAAGACAAAAAACAAATTGAAAAACACAATTTGACAGTTCTGGATATTGAAACACAACTTGATAAGTTTCGAAAAGGTTTTGCCTATATTAAACTTATTGAACCTGCAACAACCGACAAAGGCATTATTTCATTCTCTAAAAAAGAACAAAAATCAATGGTAGAATTATTTGATAGCAACATCAAGGATTATATAAATACTGCCTGTATCCCGGCTTCGGGGGCGGCCACCAGAATGTTTAAAGTTCTGTTTACTGCAATTGATGACATCAAAAATAAAAAAGCAATTTCTACAGAAGCTGAAATTTGCTTGAAAAACATAAAAAAATTTGCTTTTTACGAAGACTTAAAAAACGTTGCTCAATTAAATGAAAAGGAAATTGACAGATTAATTGCAAATTCTGACTGGCTGCCAATAATTGAAGCTGTTTTGCATAAAACCGGTTTAAATTTAGCTTCAAAACCCAAGGCCTTTATTCCATTTCATAAATATAATGGTTTTGTCCGCACTTCTCTCGAAGAGCAAATTAACGAAAGCCTTTCATATATCGTAGGATATAACAATACTTTGAATATTCATTTTACAATTAGTAAAGAACATTTAAAAGAATTTAAAGAATTAACCAAAAAAATCAAATCTGAATTTGAGAATTCAAAAAATTTAAAACTTAATATCAGTTATTCGTATCAGCAAAAAAACACTGACACAATAGCTGTGGATATAAAAAATTGTCCCATACGTGATAAAAAAGGCAATTTGGTTTTCAGGCCCGGCGGACATGGTGCGCTACTTCAGAACTTGAATAAGCTTAAGGCAGAGATGGTGTTTTTAAAAAATATTGACAACATTGCTCCTCAATGGTATAGAGAGGATATTGTTTGGTTTAAAAAAGTCCTGGGCGGATATTTAATAAAAATTGTTAATGATATTCATGCTTATCTGGTAATGCTGGAAGATGGCAATGTTGATGCGCAGGATTTAGAAGAGATGATTAGGTTTGCCGAAGATAAATTGTTTGTCAATATTCCGGAATGGCTCCAAGATAGTGACGAAATTGAAAAAATTGATTTTCTTTTCTCGGTTTTTAACCGTCCGATTAGGGTTTGCGGAATGGTTAAAAATGTTGGAGAACCCGGAGGCGGCCCATTTTTTGTAGAAGATGACGACGGAAACATTTCCTTGCAGATAGTTGAGTCTTCTCAAATTGACATAATGAATAAAGAGCAAAAAAACATATTACTTTCTGCCACCCATTTCAATCCGGTTGATTTAGTTCTTTGGAAGAACGATTTTAAAGGGAAACCATTTGATTTAAATAATTATGCCAATACCGAAGCAGGGTTTATTGCCAAAAAAAGTTTCGAAGGAAAAGAAATAAAGGCCATGGAGTTGCCGGGATTATGGAATGGAGCAATGGCAGATTGGAATACTATTTTTGTGGAAGTTCCGTTAAGTACGTTTAATCCCGTTAAGGAAATCAGCGATTTATTGAGAGATGCTCATCAGCCCGTAAAATAAATTTATAATTATGAATAAACTTGCGTCGTCGGTTATTTTTATTTTGTGTTCTTTTAGTTCAATCGCCCAACAGGATGCTGAAAAATTTCATAATCAAATATCCAGTCAATTTGATAAAATTTCTATTGCAATAAATAAATTCAATGAATCAATAATTATTTACGATGGCGACTCAATTTTAAACTCTTATAAAAACCTTTTGCAAGTTACTGAAAGTGCTGTTAGGGATTTTGAAAGCATAGTTGTCCCCGTTGATGGAAAGGAATATTATAAGGCGGCTTTTGACCTACTGCAGTTTTACCTGACTACATACGAAAACGATTATTTTGATGCTGTAGCTATTTTGTTTCGGCTACCTTTAAATGATAATGACATTGCTGAAGTTGAAAGGATTTTTGATCGTGTTGAATTAAAAGAAACAATATTATTAAAGACGTATAATAAAATGCAAATTTTATATTGTAATGAAAATAAAATAGATATTGATGGCGAATAGATTTTTAAGAGCTTATATACCAATTAATATTTTGATTATTAGGCTACAAAGAATCTCAATTCATCTAAAACAGCATTATTTCGTTGTAAAAATTTTATATTACACAAAAATAAATCATAATTTAGCTTTTGATTTATGAATTATATATTTTTTATTATATCATTGAAAGTTAAAGCAAGTTTTGTGTTTTTGAACATAAAACGAAGAGATAGTTTCGTTACATTATAATTTGATATTTTATTTGAATATCTTAATTAAGAACACTCTAAATTCAATTAATTTTTAATCAAAAAAACAAGTATTATGAAATTACCGTACGCAGAACCGTATAAAATCAAAATGGTTGAACCAATCAGGGTAAGCAATCGCGAAGAGCGTGAAAAGTGGATTGCTGATGCAAAATATAATTTGTTTAATTTAAAAAGCGATCAGGTTTTTATTGATTTGTTAACCGATAGCGGAACCGGGGCAATGAGCGATCGTCAGTGGAGTGCAATAATGAATGGAGATGAAAGTTATGCGGGTAGCCGTTCATATTATCGCTTAAAGGAAACCATCAGCAATATTTTCGGTTTTCCTTATTTTATGCCGACTCATCAAGGGCGTGCCGCAGAGAACGTTTTGCTTTCAGCTTTAATAAAAGAGGGCGATATTATTCCGGGCAATTCTCATTTTGACACAACAAAAGGACATATTGAATTCAGAAAGGCGATAGCTGTTGACTGTACTATAGATGCAGCATTTGATACAGAAAACCTGTATCCTTTTAAAGGAAACATTGATATAGACAAATTAAAAAAAGTTTTTGAAACTAATCCTCACGACAAAATCCCATTTATAATTGTTACAGTTACCAACAACACTGCTGGAGGACAACCTGTTAGTTTGGAAAACATCAGGGCGGTTAAAGCTTTTGCAGATAGTGTAAACAAGCCTGTTTTGTTTGACAGCGCCAGATTTGCCGAAAATGCATATTTTATTAAAGTTCGTGAAAACGACTGCGCTAATATGAGTATTAGGGAAATTGTACGCGAAATGTATAAATGTGCAGATATGATGACCATGAGCTCTAAAAAGGATGCCATTGTAAATATCGGCGGATTTGTAGCCATGAACAGCGAAGAGCTTTGGCAAAAAGTAAGTGTTTTCAATATTATGTTCGAAGGTTTTGTTACTTATGGTGGAATGGCCGGACGTGATATGGAAGCATTGGCTGTAGGACTTGAAGAAGGAACTGAATTTGAATATTTGAAAAGCAGAATTTCTCAGGTTGAGTATCTATGGCAGCAATTAATTGATTATGGAATTCCTATTCAAAAACCAGTAGGCGGACATGCTGTTTTTGTTGATGCATTAAAATTTTTGCCCGCGCTACCGCGTGAACAATATGTTGCTCAAACATTGGCGATTGAATTATATCTGGAAGCAGGAATCAGAGGAGTTGAAATAGGTACATTGTTGGCAGATCGCGACACTGTAACAAGACAGGATCGTTATCCTGCTCTTGAATTGGTTCGTTTGGCAATACCACGCCGTACATATACAAACAATCATATGGATGTTGTGGCTACTGCTTTAAAAAATATTTGGGACCGCAGAAATTCCATAACAAAAGGATTAAAAATAGATTATGAGGCTCCTATAATGCGTCATTTCACTGTTAAACTGAGTAAAGTTTAGTTTATTTCCCATATAGCCGCAAATACTTTTATTTGCGGCTTTTTTTTAATACAGCTTTTTATTTAAATCCATATATTTGTTTTTGCGAATCAATTTTTCAACTTTAGTTGTCATGAAGAGTTTACTAATATTTTCTGCAATACTGCTTAGCCTGTTTCACCTTGCAAATGCACAAACTGATACATTAACTGTGATGCAATATAATTTGCTTAATTATAATAATTATACCAGTTATTGTACTTCTTCTAATAATAATGTTTCCAATAAAGATGCTTATATAAAAACTATTATAGATTATGTTTTGCCGGATATCTTTGCTGTTTGTGAAATGAACCAATTAATGACATCGGTTGACAGACTACTCAATAATGCCTTAAATGCAAACGGACGTACCAATTATGCAAAAGGAAACAGAACAAATTTGTCAAATTCCGATTTAATTAACATGGTTTATTATAATACCGACAAATTGATATATCATAGTTATACGGCATATCCAACTGACATAAGAGATATAAATGTATATACATTTTATTATAAGGATCCGCTGCTTTCAGTCACTCATGATACAGCATGGATAACATGTATTGTTATGCACCTTAAAGCCGGTTCCATAACTTCTAATGCCAATGAGCGACTTGCTGAAGTGAGCATTTTGATGAATCAGCTTAATGCATTAAATAAACAGGGTAATTATCTTGTAATGGGAGATTTTAACACATATAGTTCTAATGAGGAATGTTATCAGTTATTAGTTAATCATGATAATCCCAATATACGTTTTTATGATCCTATTTCTAAGCCCGGTAATTGGAATAACAATTGCTCTTTTGCTCCATATCATACGCAGTCAACCCATTCGTCTTCTAATGGATGCGCGGCTTCCGGGGGCATTGATGACAGATTTGATCATATAATGACTTCGCTGGATATTATTTCAGGAAGCAAAAATGTAAAATATATAAATAACTCTTATTTTGCATTAGGCAATGATGGTAATCATTGCAATGATTCGATAAATCAGGGAACAAACAATTCAGTACCGCCTGCAGTGCTGAATGCATTATATGGGAATAGCGATCATTTGCCGGTAATTTTGAAACTTCAGATTGAAACTGCCACCGGAATTGATGAAGGTAATTTGAAAATCCCATTTGATTTTTATGTTCTTTCTAACGCAAATGAAAATAGTGGAATACTTGTGTCAACTGTAAACAACAAATACAATATCGATGTGTTTAACGTAACGGGTAATAAAATTTACAGTACTCAGATATCGGCAAATGTTGGATACAATAATATTAGTTTAAGTAATATTGAAAAAACATTTTCAATATTGTTTTTTAGAATAACAGACGAGAATGGAAATTCAAAAGTTTTTAAGGCTTTATGGTAAATAATATTACATTAAATAGTCCATTGGTCGTGTTGTACACCAACAAGCAATAAGTCCCCATTGAAATATTTAAATATTAAGCGCAAGGCCTGCCAGTCAAAATTGGAGAATTCCTCTGTTCCTTCAAAATAAAACTCTACCCAAACACAGTCTGAATAAGCTTCTTTTATATTGTTTATTGAATTTCCGCTTGTAGATATTCCATTAAATTTTATTGACGTTGAATTCATAAAATCCATGGTAATTACATATTCGCTGAAATAATCTTTAATTTTTAATTTAATCGGGAACCCCGATCCATCTTGTTTTCCCCATACAAAAACCTTTTTCGATAATGCCGCATCACTTATTTGCTTTGCGCTAAGAACAACGTCTTTAACTGTGTCTATATATGCATAAGGAGAAAACCTAACACCATTTGGACTGACAAAATCTGATAGCTGTTCATATTTTTTTTCTTGAAATAATTGAAGGATTGATTTGGCATGTAGAATAATTTCATCATTTGTAAGTGGTTTTTTTTCTTCAACTGTTTCTGTTTTTGCAGATTGTTTTTCATTGACATTGTTTTTTGAATTAGTGTTGCATGCTACGCAAAACAAGGCAATACATAAACACGTGATTTTAATTATTTTCATAATGTTGATTTTAATTGATTTTTTTGTAAAATTACCACTTTAAGTAATGTAATTATAATTTATTATCAAGACTCTCAAGCCACTTATAACTTAGTAACCCTAAAACAATAAACATGAAAATAAGTAAACCATAGGCTATAGGCCAATTATGAGAGCCTGTCAGCTCAGTAAATTCTGACATACCTCCGATTCCGGTTATTAGAGTTAAAGGCATAAATACTGTGGTTATAAAAGTTAACCTCCTTATTGTCCTGACTTTATCACTTATTTTTCTCTTAACTCGCAGCATGTTGACTGTT
>CAZJYL010000078.1:0-9836 GCA_964550265.1 uncultured Bacteroidaceae bacterium | reverse complement strand
ACCTTAAAGTTACCTACGATCCTATCGGAATAGACCATGATATAGAAACGATTGTGGTAATGATTGAAAACGGAACAATTTAATGGATTGTCCAATTGAAATTATTCGTAAATTTTTTATGTAATAAAAGTTTTGAATATTAAATATTTATTGTACCTTTGCAGCCCGATAAAAAAACGAAATATGAATTTATCAATCGAAACAAAAAAACAATTGGCGGAAAAATACGGTAAGTCAGCTACTGATACGGGTTCACCCGAAGTACAAGTTGCTATTTTCACTGAAAGAATTAAACATTTAACCGGTCATTTAAAAAGCAATAAAAAAGATTTTGCTACCGAACGCAGCCTTTTGGCTCTCGTAGGAAAACGTAAAAAGCTTTTAACATATATCAAAACAAAAGATATTGAAAAATATCGTGCATTAATTCAACAATTGGAATTAAGAAAATAACCATATTGACATTTTACATAAGAAGGGCAATACTGGTATTGCCTTTCTTTTTTTTAACACTAATAAATGATGAACGTTATTACACAAACATTTGAACTTCCCGATGGACGGACCGGCACCATAGAAACGGGTAAATTAGCTCGTCAGGCCGATGGCGCTGCTGTTGTTCGCATAGGCAACACTATGCTCCTTGCTACTGTTGTTTCCAATAAAGAAGGTAATGAAAATGTTGATTTCATGCCTCTTTCTGTTGAATACCAAGAAAAGTATGCTTCTACAGGCAGGTTCCCGGGTGGCTTTTTTAAACGAGAAGCACGCCCTTCGGAATACGAAATATTAATTGCACGTTTGGTTGACAGAGCCTTACGTCCTCTTTTTCCGGATAATTATCATGCAGAAACTCAGGTGCTTATCTATTTAATTTCAGGCGAGAACGATACACATCCCGATGCTTATGCTGCATTGGCCGCTTCGTCGGCTCTGGCAGTTTCCGATATTCCCTTTAATGGTCCAATTTCTGAAGTACGTGTTGCACGCATAA
Organism: uncultured Bacteroidaceae bacterium; assembly: GCA_964550265.1. Taxonomy (GTDB): domain Bacteria; phylum Bacteroidota; class Bacteroidia; order Bacteroidales; family DTU049; genus GWF2-43-63. The sequence goes on along the minus strand of CAZJYL010000078.1, from coordinate 8,842 downwards.
ATGGTCAATTTGTAATTAATCCAAGTGTGCAGGAATTGGAAAATGCTGATTTGGAGCTAATGGTTGCTGCTAATGCCAAAGACATCAACATGGTGGAAGGAGAAATGAAAGAAGTTAGCGAAGATGTGATGATGGAGGCTTTGAAATTTGCACATGAGGCAATTAAAAAACAAATTGAAGCACAGCTTGAATTAGCCTCAAAAGTAGCCAAGGCAAACCCTAAACGCGAATACTGTCACGAAGTTAATGATGAGGACTTACGCAAAGCAGTCTATGATTTCTGCTATCCAAAAGCTTATGAAGTAGCTAAACGCGGAACTCCGAACAAGCATCAACGCGCAAACGATTTTAGTGCCATTGAAGAAGAGTTTATTTCTTTGATTCCTGAAGAAGAGCTTGAAAAAAAGAAACCTCTGGTAGCCCGTTATTTTCATGATGTGATGAAAAAAGCCGTTCGCGATATGTATTTAAATGAACGAATAAGGCTTGACGGAAGAAAAATGGACGAAATACGCCCGATATGGTGCGAAGTAAGCTACCTGCCTACACCGCATGGCAGCGCCATTTTTACTCGTGGAGAAACACAAAGCTTAACAACCGTTACACTTGGAACAAAGCTTGACGACCAGGTTATTGATGGAGCTGTGTTTGAGGGAACCAACAAAATTTTGCTGCATTATAATTTCCCTCCATTTTCAACCGGTGAAGTAAAAATGCTGCGCGGCACCAGCAGGCGCGAAATAGGTCATGGCAATCTGGCTTTAAGAGCGCTGAAAAACATGATTCCGCAAGATGACTCAAACCCATACACAATACGTATAGTCAGCGACATACTTGAATCAAACGGAAGTTCGTCAATGGCTACAGTTTGTGCAGGAACCATGGCTTTAATGGACGCAGGAGTTAAATTACAAAAACCTGTTTCGGGTATTGCAATGGGATTAATTACCGACACGGAAACAGGAAAATATTGTGTTCTGAGTGATATTTTGGGCGATGAAGACCACCTGGGCGATATGGATTTTAAAGTTACAGGAACTCTTGATGGTATTACTGCCTGCCAAATGGATATTAAAGTTGACGGATTGTCTTATGACATACTTGCCGAAGCACTTGCACAGGCAAAACGCGGCAGAGAACATATTTTGAAAATAATTACCGACACCATTTCGGAGCCACGCGCCGAATACAAGCCAAATGTGCCAAGATTTGTTAAATTTAGCATTCCGCGCGATTTTATTGGAGCCGTTATTGGTCCCGGAGGTAAAGTTATTCAGGAAATTCAGCGACAAACTGGCGCTACAATTTTAATTGAAGAAGTGGATGAGTCAGGCGTTGTTGAAATATTTTCTACCAGCAAAGACAGTATGGATGCAGCATACAAATGGGTTAAATCCATTGTGGCCGTCCCCGAAGTAGGCGAAGTTTATGAAGGCACGGTAAAAGCTATCCAAAACTATGGAGCTTTTGTTGAAATTCTGCCGGGAAAAGAAGCCCTGCTTCATGTTTCCGAAATTGACTGGAAACGTATTCAGGATGTAAATTCCGTTTTGAAAGTTGGCGACAAAATTCAGGTTAAACTTATCGGCACCGATGAAAAAACCGGAAAATTACGTCTGTCTCGAAAAGTTTTACTCCCAAAAGAAGAAAAATAATTTCTTTTTTTGTGTGTAACATTTAATTAATTGCATCGTATAAATGCTAACCTAATTCCCCTAATGTTTTTATGAGGCAACTTAAAATAAGCAAACAAGTAACAAACCGCGAAACTGCATCGCTTGATAAATATCTGCAGGAAATAGGACGAGAAGAATTGATTACTGCCAACGAAGAAGTTGTTTTGGCACAACGTATAAAACAGGGAGATATGATTGCTTTGGAAAAATTAACCAAAGCAAATCTGCGTTTTGTTGTTTCTGTTGCAAAGCAATATCAAAATCAAGGATTAAGCTTACCCGACCTTATAAATGAAGGAAATCTCGGATTAATTAAAGCTGCGCAACGATTCGACGAAACCCGCGGATTCAAATTCATCTCATATGCCGTGTGGTGGATTCGTCAATCCATTTTACAGGCATTGGCCGAACAATCACGTATAGTAAGACTACCTTTAAACAAAATCGGAACAATAAACAAAATAAATAAGGCTTTTGCACAATTAGAACAGGAATACGAACGTGAGCCCGACGCGCACGAAATAGCTTCGCTTCTGGATATGCCCGACACCGAAGTTAAAGACAGCTTACGCCACACCGGAAGACATGTTTCAATGGATGCTCCCATTGTAACAGATGAAGATACTAATCTTTATGACCTGTATGCCAACGAAGAAAGCGAGCGCCCTGACAAAGGTCTGCAATTTGAATCTTTAAACATCGAAATAGAAAGAGCTATTGCAACTTTAACTCCGCGCGAACGCGTTGTTCTTAAATTTTACTTCGGATTAAACGGAGCCGCACAGCTAACCCTGGATGAAATTGGCGACAAATTTGGCCTTACCCGTGAAAGAGTAAGACAAATAAAAGAAAAAGCAATCCGCCGTTTAAAACACGGCAGCCGCAGCAAGAATCTTAAAGGATATTTAGGATAAAACAACATTTTTTTTTGACCTAAACTCCCGCAAAACCCATACTGCGGGAGTTTTTTTATGACTTCACTCTAAGCGGAATAAGCGATTTAATAAAGGGAACCAGTTCTTTTCGGAATAAGATAAAACCGACAATAATTAAAATGCTAAAATGAAGTAGTGATGTTAAATATACGTTAGCATCCGAAAAAGCAATTTCGGTAACAAGCAACATTAGAATATAAATAACAGGGTATAAAATAAATTTTCGTGGATTTACTGCAAAAGTGTAAAACTTCCTCACAAATAAGAAAAGCAGCAAGACCTGAAGGATTTTTGTGGCAAAATTAGCCCACACTGCGCCATCTATGCCATTGGTTTTAATAAGGCAAAACGTTATGCCAACCTGAAATAACGCAACCATTGAAAAGGCAACAGGCAATATCTTTGTTTTTTTGAAATAATAAATCGGCGTAATTAAATACAAAAGCCACACCCTTGATGCCATGCCGGCCATTAACATAGGTAATAATTGAAAAGAACCGTATAAATCCTCATTCGAAATAATCAATGGCACAAAAAACACCACGCAAACATATAACAATGGCATGCTTAATTGATTTATAATGGTAAAGCCATTGAAATACTTGTTTATTTCAACATTACCTTCGGGTTTGTCTCCGTTTTGCTTCCATAATTGAAAAACTTTTGGGTTTATAGCCGCAGATAATCCAACCTGCAACAACTCGATAACAAGGGTTATCTTTATGGCAAAATCAAAAACGGCAACTTCCTTTTCACTTAATATACCTAAAATAAAATAACGGTCTATATTCGATATTATCCACGAAAGGATATAAAAAATAAACAACGGGGTACAGTAAAAAAGCAAGTCTTTGAGAACACTTTTTGAATATTCAAACTTGCTTTCATTCCCCAAATAAACCATAGCCCAAACAAAAGTGGAAATTGAAGCAATAAAACGACCCCAAATTGGTCCGTCCAGCGACAACGGGAAAAGATACAGGCCATAAATCGAGCATACAATAACAAGCACAAAATGCAGCATGTTCGACCAGAAATACGGATTAGGCTTTTGCCTATAAATCATTAATGAAGCATAAGCCTTAAATATACCGGTAAACAACCCCGTAAGTATGGACAAAAAGCCATAAGGGAAAAAGGGAATATCTTTCCCCGGGAAAATATAAACAAACAAATAATTGCCGATAGAAGAGAATAATAATGTCATGCCTGCGCCAAAAAGCAGCAAAAACAATGTGGTTGTACCTATAAAGCGTCTGCTTTGTTCGGCAGTGGCCGAATTATGAATAAAATTTATCCCCAGATAATTGTCGGCCGAGTATATGAATAACACGCGAACCAGTTCGCTTAAGGCAATGTAAATGGCAAGCAGACCAAAATCCTGAGTGGAAAGCAATTCGGAATTACCGTAAAAAGGCAGTAATACAACGCTGGATGCAAGTGGTAATGCACCAATAAAAGAATAAATAAACGAAGATTTTATAAACGATTTAGATATTCCTTGCGCCATAAGTCTGTGGCTTTTTGTAAGCTGTAAATGCAAAATTAAGAATAATAACAAAACCCATTGCCTAATATTGTGCTGGTAAATATTTTAGTAAGCAACACATTTAATCTTAAATGATACAATAAATTTTAGTTGACGAATTTTGCGAAAATAATATTACATTAGCTTATAAAAGATATAATAAATTATGTCGAAATTTACATTACTTAATGCATCTGCCGGTTCGGGTAAAACGCATAGAATTACTCTGGAACTATTACGTTTGATTTTACCAAATCCATCCGAGATTTCCCGTGTTTTGTCAATTACTTTCACAAACAAAGCAGCTAACGAGATGAAGGAGCGTCTTATCAGCTCATTGTCTGATATGACTTATAACCCCGAAACAAGCAAAATGCTTAATGCTTTGACAATTGAATTTCCTCAGAAATCAAAAACCGAATTATGCCAAATGGCTGATAGAGCATTAAAGCATATACTTCATCATTATTCCGATATTTCCATTAGCACCATTGACAGCTTTATGCAACGCATTATCCGCACTTTTGCCCGGGAACTGTCGTTGCCGTCTAATTACGAAGTAAAGGTAAATAATAAAGAATTAAATGAAATAATTATATCAAAAATAATTGACAGTGCCAATTTAAATGACATTATAACCAGAGTGCTGAAAGAAGTGATTCGGTACCAGCTCGATAATGATAGCAGCCCTCTTAACCTAACAAATGAACTATTGCCTTTGGTTCAGCATCTCACAATAGAGGCTTCGACAGATATTGTGAACAGCGCATTGGAAATAGGCTCCTACAATATAATGAAGTCGTTTGATGTATTACTGGCAAATAACCGAAATACATTAAGCCGGATTACAAGCAATATTAAAAATCTAAATTCAATTCTTTCAAATGAAAATCTGACCGAAAACGACTTTTATAAAAGTGGAAATGCCATAACAATTTACAGATATATTAAATCCTTAAGCAAAGATATTAATACAAAAAACTTGTCTGTCACAATGCAGAAAAAACTCGACAGCGGACAATTTCTATTAAATCCCAATCCTGCTGTTGAAAGCAAAATTCAAAAGTTAATATTTGAAACAACCGATTTAATATCAAAATACAAATTTGGCAACAGTTTGGCAAAGCGTTTTCCTGTTGTGGCTCTGCTTGGTGAAATATGGGCATTCAGAGAGAAATATAAATTTGAAAAAAGCATTTTGCCTGTGTCGGATTTCAATCGTATAATACGGGAAATAATAAAAAAAGAGCCTGTGCCATACATTTATTTAAGGGCGGGGAACAGGTTTAAAACAATAATGATTGATGAATTTCAGGATACAAGTTTTATGCAGTGGATGAATTTATTGCCATTAATTCACGAATCGTTATCACGCGGAAATTCATCGTGGGTGGTTGGTGACCCAAAACAAAGTATTTACCGTTTTCGCAATGGCAAAGTGGAAATAATGCTGGGGCTTCCCAAAATATACGAAGGCGATGCAGATACAATTGAAAGTCAGAATTTAATCGAATCTGCTTTTAATAAAGAAGATATGTTGTTCAACTACCGCTCCGACATTAATATTGTTGATTTCAATTCTAAATTCTACTCCTTTATAAAATCGAGATTTTTGAATTATATCGAAGAGAATAAAACAAGCAATGAGCAAGGAGATAAGCTAAATATTTACAAAGAAGTTTATAATCAAATAGAGCAAAAACCAAATGCACAAACCAAAGGTTATGTAGAATGCCGTATTTATAACAAAGAGCTAAAGGATTTAAATGGTCTATGGTTTGAAGATATTGCTCAAATTGTCAGGAACTGCATTGATTTAGGATATAATTATAGTGACATTGCCATTTTAAATAGGGATAACAAATATGGTGTTTCAATCAGTTCTTATTTTTTAAGCATGGGCAATCCTATTCCTGTTATATCCAAAGAAACATTGCAATTGCGCTCATCGAACTATTGCCTGCTTGTTATGTGTATGTACAGGCTTATTCACTGCCCCGAAGACGACCTTAATGCCATTGAAACATGGTATTTGATGCAACAAATCCCCGGCATTTCTTTTGACGACTCGCATGAAATTAAAGGTATTTTAAGCCTGAATAAAAATGGCAGAGGTTTGGTATTGCAGAAATATATTAAACAAAAATTCGAAGCAATAGGCTCCGGCTCTTTTGTGTTTCTTCCACCTTCCGACCAGATTGACATTATTATTCATTCTCTTGATATTTCGAAACAGGGCGGCTTTTTCCTGTTGTTTTTGCGCGAAACCATTATGAATAAACAACAATCGGATGGCTATAATTCCTCATTAATCTGGCAATGGTGGACCGAAAAGGGTCAATTCGAAAGCGTGGTATTGCCCGATGCAGGAAATGCCGTTAACATTATGTCAATACATGCATCCAAAGGCTTACAGTTCCCTATTGTTATAATTCCAAATTTCAACATAGACGATACTTCAAAAATTGTAAGGGATTTATATTGGCATCTTCTTGATGAAAAGGAATGGGGTGTACCCTACTCCATTGTTAAGCTGACAAAAGAATCGCTCAACAATGAATTAAATGACCAATACGTTCTTGAATATTCAAAAAGGGCAATGGATACGGTAAATTTAATGTACGTTGCATCCACGCGAGCCGAGGAAAAACTGTTTATTTTTTCGTTTTTGCCTCCAAAAAAGAAAGAATCTGAAAAATCAGCTGAAAACAATACAGAGTCAAAGTTTCAGGTTAATTCTGCAAAAGAATTGCAAAGTTTCATTAAATCCAACATAAATTTATTTGACGAAAAAAACGAAGCTTTATTTACAAGTTATACCATAGGCGACTTTTCATGTAAAAGAGCTATCAAACAAACCGATAAAAACAAATTCTTATTATCTTCTTTCAACATTAATCCCAATAAGCCATTGGATTCTTTAAGGCGCAATGCAATTGGCTTTGACAGTTTAGAACTTAGAGAATCTGCCATAAAGGGGAAAATAATGCATGAATTATTGTCAAATATTTACGAAAAAGACAATGTTTTGCCGGTTATGGAAAATTATATGCAAAACGGTTGGTTGGAAGAGTCCTCAAAAGATGAATATTTAAAATATTTAAATAAGGTCGTTGATGATTTTCCCTTTATCTTCCCCGGGAAAAAATTTGTATTGAATGAACGGGAAATTGCAGATACAGACGGAACAGTTTGGAGGCCTGACCGCATTATATGCAATTCTGATGGAATATGCACGGTAATAGATTTCAAAACCGGCAGTAAAAAAGCCGCTCACAAAACGCAGGTCCAAAATTATTCAATGCTGTTAAACGCAGCAGGGATCAAAGTTAATCAGTCATATATCCTATATCTGGATATTGATAATTTTGAAACAAGCCTTGAAAAAGCTTAATTAATACAATTTAATGCAACCTGTTACATTGTAATGTTATAGGTCGCCCCATTTATAATTACAGTGGCTTCTGCATCGCATGTGCCATTGCCATAGTTTACCAATATTGTTAAATTGCCACTTGTTAAAGTAAGTGAACCCGCTGTTATCCATCGACAGCCAACCTGAATTCTCAGCGGTGTATTTACCACAACGTGAAAATCTTCTCCATTAATATTGGTGCCATCAGCAGTTCCGGTAATGAGATATACATCGTCCCACGGGTTTAAAATTGTTGACTCACCTTCAATCCATTCATGCTGCCGTGTGGAAGTCCACTCAACAATACCACTGGAGTTTGACACTGTTCCGTCAACAAAAATTCCATAAACCAAATTGCCGGCAGTATTATGACCCATATTGGTAATGGTTTTTTGACCTTGAACAAGATTGTTGTTAACATAATAATTCTGAGGAGTAACATTTATAACCGTTCCGCTGTCGAGATACCATCCCGTTGTTGTCATTTTAACAGCACCGCGCCTGTAGTATCCGTCGTTTCCAAGACAGTTGGTGTTTCCAAAATCAACCGTAATTGTTTTAGGGAAAGTAGTCAGGTCAAACGGAGTAATGGTTATTACTACACAAGACGACATGGTTTCTCTTCCACTTTTGTTGCCTGATACGGAGTCCTTGGCAGCTATAACGCCATCAGAAGCCTGTTTAAATACATCTCCAAACATATTTTCGGCAAGCGCATTGTCAATAGCCGATTGATAATTATTTTTTTTGTTGTCGTCATCTTTATTACAAGCCGAAAAAGTAAAGGCAAAGCTTACAAAAAGTACAGCAATTAAAAAGAAATTGTTTTTCATATCTTCAGTTTTTGAATTATAAAGATAATTGCAATATAAGCAAATACATGTTAAAATAATTATAAATCAGTCCTGATAAAAATCAGATATTGATACTGAATACCGCTTTTAGAGTCCTTCAAAATATCCGATTCATCTATTAATTCCCATTCTTTTTCATTTAATTCGGGGAAAAAAGTATCAGTGTCAAATTCACCTTCCACACAGGTAAGATATAATTTTGCAGTATAGGGCAAAAGCTGTTCGTACATGCTTGCACCACCAATCACAAAGTTTTCTGTATCTTCTTTACAAAGGGCAAAGACTTCATCCATTGTGCGCACTTCTACCGCACCTTCTTCGCCGAGAGGATCAGGTGTAAGAACAATATTTCTGCGATTTGGCAAAGGTCGTTTAGGTAACGAAAACCATGTATTTCTGCCCATTATAACAGAATGTCCCGTGGTTATTTCCTT
>CAZJYL010000077.1:0-9854 GCA_964550265.1 uncultured Bacteroidaceae bacterium | reverse complement strand
GTTTTTTCCATTCACGTTCGGCAATGGCATTAGGATTTTGCGCATTAACATCAAAAGAAATAAACTGCAGACTACAAATAATAATTATAGCTAAGATAATACTCTTCATAACCCCCAAATTTTTCGTAAATTTATTAAAAATTTATATATATATCATATTCTTGAAAATAGGTAATTTGAATTAAGGTTTAAAAAAACTGTAATTTTGTAGAAAACTCAAAATGATTTCTTTCAACGAAGCTTTTGAAATAGTTTGCACACTTCCTGTGTTCAACACCACTGAAACAGTTCCTTTCGATAAATCTACTGATAGGATTTTGGCCGAAAATATTTTCTCTGATATAGATATGCCTCCATTTGACAAATCGGCTGTTGATGGCTTTGCATGCAGAAAAGAAGATATTGCGGGTCAGATGAAAATAATAGAAACTGTCCCTGCAGGCAAGTTACCACAAAAAGAAATTGTTAAAAATACTTGTATTAGAATTATGACGGGAGCGCCGTTGCCTGCCGGAGCTGATACTGTGCTGATGGTTGAATTATGTGATGTAAATGATGAAATGGTTTTATTCAAAGGAAAAGCTTCAAACAGCAACATTGCCTACAAGGGCGAAGATATTAAAACAGGTGCTTTGTTAATGCAGGCTTCGTTACAGATTAAGCCACAACACATTGCTGTTTTGGCTGCGGTTGGCAAAACAGAAATAGAAGTTTTTAAAAAAATCAATGTCGGGGTAATTAGTACGGGTAATGAGTTGGTAGAACCATTTTACAAACCTTCAGAAGCGCAAATAAGAAACAGCAATTCGTGGCAGCTTGTGTCGCAGGTGGAAAAACACGGTGGTAAACCCAAATATTATGGAATTGCATCCGATGACTTTAATGAAACAGTAAACACATTACAAAATGCTGTAAATGAAAACGATTTGGTATTGTTGAGTGGCGGGGTTTCAGCAGGCGACTTTGATTTTGTTCCTAAAGCAATGAACCAGATAGGCTTCGATATATTGTTTGACAGCATTGCAGTTCAGCCCGGACGGCCAACAACCTTGGCAAAAAAAGATAAAAAATTCATAATAGGCTTGCCGGGAAATCCAGTTTCTTCCTTTATTCAGTTTGAACTACTCGGCTCTGTTTTAATGGGAAGAATGATGGGAAAATCTGTTGAAACAAAAGTAATTAAGGGCATTGTCGGAAGTGATTTTAAGCGTAAAAAGGCTGAACGCAAGTCGTTTTATCCGGTTTCAATTGACAATATGGGAAATTTGGTGCCACTGGAATATCATGGTTCAGCACATATTAATTCATTAATAAATGCCGTTGGATTCATATCATTGGAAATAGGTCAATATGAAATTAAAAAGGGGACGGAAATAGATGTTAGATTGTTATAACCGCAATATAAATTACTTACGCATATCGGTTACCGACAGATGCAATCTGCGTTGTAAATATTGTATGCCGGCAGAAGGAGTTCCTATGCTCACTCACTCCGATATTCTTTCGTTTGATGAAATAGTTGAAGTTGTGCGTTATGGAGCTGAACACGGTATCAGAAAAGTACGTATTACGGGCGGAGAGCCTTTGGTGCGTAAAGGTGTTGTAGAACTTGTAAATATGATTTCGAAAATTGAAAACATTGAAGAGCTAACTATGACATCGAATGGAATATTGCTCCCCGTTTATGCAAAGGATTTGAAAGCCGCAGGTTTGCAAAGGATAAATATAAGTTTAGACACCATGGATCCAAAGCGATTTGCCGAAATAACGCGAGGCGGGAACTTAAATGATGTTTTGTCTGGAATAAATTCGGCTATTGAAGTGGGTTTATCACCTGTGAAATTAAATTGTGTTATAAAAGATTCGCCGGACGAGACTGATGCTCAGGAAGTAAAACAATATGCGGATTTGCTTGGTTTGGAAGTGCGTTTTATTAAAATGATGAATCTTAACACGGGGAAATTCAGCAAAGTGATTGGAGGCGATGGAGGAAATTGTAATTCGTGCAACAGATTGAGACTTACTGCCAATGGTAATTTAATTCCATGTTTATTCAGCAATCTCGAATACAATGTTCGCAAACTTGGAATTAAAAATGCCTTTGATTTGGCTCTGAATAATAAACCCGAATCCGGTACAGTATCCGACACGCATGGTTTTTACAACACGGGAGGTTGAGTAAAGTATATTTTTTAGTGATGGAATTAACAAAATACTTGATAGGAATAGATGATACCGACAACTTAAATAGCCGCGGAACCGGTTATGTAGTACGTGAACTCGCCAGACAGTTAAAAGAAAAAAAATTAGCTGTGCCGCATTGTGTTTCGAGGCATCAATTGTTTTTTCACCCGGATATCCCATATACATCGCACAATAGCTCGGCCTGCCTTGAAGTTGACACACTAGATTATGAAAATCTGAAAGATTATTGCAGAAATTATTTGCTTAAAGTTGCTGCAGAAGGCTCGGATGTAGGACTGTGCATTGCGGATTTTAATAAAATTTCCGAAGAACATATAGATTGGGGACTCAGAGCCAAAAAAGAGATTCTATGCAAAAGTCACGCATTTGATTTGGCAAAAAGAAACAATATTTATCTTGAAGGTCTTACGGGAACTCATGACGGTATAATAGGTTCATTGGCTGCATGCGGCCTGCGAAAATTTGGCAACGACGGAAGAATACTTATGCTTGCGGCAGATTTCAGATCATTTTCAGGATGTATTAATGCATCCATGATAATAAACAATTTTTGCATTAAAAATATTTTTGATATTTTTGACAATCCGATAAATCCAAATGATGTTATCAATTTGGAGGAGGGCTGGAAACCCATATTAAGAAACGGCAATTACACATTAATAGTAGAAGCAGATGGCAAACATTCATGGAAATCAATCAGCAAAGACTATCTCAGGTCAATATCCTCATAATCTTGCAATTTTAATACAGTCGTTAATTATTTTTATTGCAGGAGCCGGTGCTGTTATTATGCATGCCCGCTTTCGTAATCCTATTGGTCTTCCTGGGCATCACGGTCTTGAATTTATGGCGTTAGCCGCTACAAGTGTGTTGTTTTTTAAATTTAAACTCAGAGGTGTAATATTTTCGCTTGGTGTTGGCTCAGCTTTGTTTTTACCGTTTATTGGCTATACCGACCCGTTTTTCGAGCTTGTCTTTATGCTCCCGGCTGTAGTTTTATGTTTATTTGCCGATTTTATTAAAATTGGTGATAAAATAGTTCCGCTTTTATTTATGATTTTTGGTGGTATTGCTTATATGACCATACCACTGGCACGCCTGGTAATTCATGCTTTTACGGCGTATCCGTATAAATCGTTACTGGCAAATCCGTTTTATGTTGTAATAATGCATTTTGTATTTGGATTTGCAGGCACTTTACTGGGGTATTATATTCACAAAGGCTTTAAAAAAGCCTAATTTTTTATACAGCGATATGAAAAAAATTGCAAAATCACTATTGGCTTTCTTTTCTGTTTGTTGTTTGATATTTTTATCTTTTAGCTCCTGTAACAAAGAAGAAGATGAAGGTTTGCCGCCAAAGCTGTTCGTAATGTTTTCCGACAGCACTAATATAAAGGACACTAGTATTGAGGCCGGTAAATCCATTCAGATTATTGTTAAGGGATGTGGAAGTGGCAGCAACATAACATATTTTTCCTTGATTAGAAACGGAGTTCATGTTCTTGACAGTGGTTTGAATTCGTCAGAGTTTATTTCGAACAGGTTAATTGTAAGAGGTACCGATAGTATAGAAAATTATACCGTGTTAATAAGAGACCGTAAATTTAATGAAGCCACTTTCTCTTTTAGTATTGGGTTAAAACCTACTTTAAGTTATGGTTCAATACGTTTTTGGCCTAATATAATTCTTGGAGCGCAAAATAATACAAGTGTAGGCAGCTTTTTCAATTTATTTTCAGGTCAAATTTACAATTTGCAACAAGCTTATTCAAATCAGGACTCGGTACAACTGTTATATTATTACGATGTCTCAGACTTTAACACTATTTCATCACCAAATGCCAATATTGACACTTCTTATTTTGGCGGAAGCTACGGTCTGGCTCATTGGACACATAAAAATGAAGTACGTTTTGTTCAGATTAACAATTCGGAATCGGAATTTTTGGCAATGCAAAACGATTCATTGATTATTGCAAATATATTTCCGTATTCAACAGGAAAAAGAAAGGCAAAATCTTTACATGCAGGAAGCATATACGCTTTTAGCATAGGGGGCTTATACGGAATTTTATTTGTTAACAACGTAAATGGACAAAATAGCGGAACAATAGACATTAGTATAAAAATTCAGGAATGATGCGGTATTCTTTCATTTTTATTATTATTACTTTGTTATCAATAAATGTTTTTTCGCAACAAACATTTAGTGGTACCGTTCGCGATGCAGGTACCGGAAAAAATATCGAAGGAGTAACTATAACTATTGACAGCTTAAGGTTGGGTGCAATAAGCGATGAAAATGGTAAATTTTTGCTGAATTTACCCGGCAAAGGGCCATGGACACTTACATTAAAGCATATTTCCTACGAAAGTATATCCTGGAACGTGAAAAAGCATTCAGACAGTACTGTGGTACACGATATTATTTATTTAAGGTCTAAGCCTTACGATATAAATCCAATAATTATTACATCAGATCGTATTGAAAAACGGCTTGATGAAATTCCTGCCCGTGTAAGCGTAATTAATTCAACAACAATAGAAGGGTTACCGTCTGCAAATATTGATGAAGTATTGCGTTCTGTTCCGGGACTTTATGTAAACAGGAGCTGGGGTATGTATTCCAAAAATTCAAGTGTTACAATGCGCGGAATGGGTAGCTCTGCACGTGTATTGGTAATGCTCGACGGGGTTCCGCTAAACAAATCGGGTGGGGGAGGAGTTAACTGGAATTTGTTGCCAACCGGCGCTTTTGAAAAAATTGAGGTGGAAAAAGGACCGGGGTCCAGTATGTATGGTAATAATTCGATGACGGGAACCATCAATTTAATAACAGGCGGGGCATCGGAAAAAGAAAGAGCAGAAGCCGATTTTTTTATTTCGCAATTTAATACTCAGGGAATTGGATTCAGATTTATGACTCCAAAAAAGGTTAAAAAGCCTTATTTATGGGTTAGTCTTTCGTCGATGCAGGGTGATGGTTATTTTTTAGACCCCAAAGAAAGCAGAACAGAATATTCGTCAAAAAGTTTTCTGAACCAGTACAACGCTTATGCAAAAGCCGGTTTTCAGTTTAATGACAGTTCGCGAATAGAAGTATCTGCATTGGGCTCTTCTTTCAGGTCTGGTCTTGGAACAGCTGTTTATGAGCCAAATGGCAGCTATGATGATTATACAACCTATATGGGCAGTATAAGATATTATGTTGCAAAGAAAAACAACATCTGGAATGCTTTATTGTTTTCAAATTATGAGGATTATTTCAATTTAAATGAAAATATAAATAAAAGCGGAGAGTATAAATTATCTGAAAATCCCACTAAAAAAATTGATGCAGGTTTATGGTGTAATATGGAACACCGATTCAATGACAATATGGGCCTGATTGCGGGAATAGATTATAAGTTTTCGCTTGAGGATGGAAAGAATTTATATTTGACAGCAAGTGATGAAATTTATTTTTTCGGAATTCATAATTTCGCCGCAATATTTTCGCAGCTTACAAAAAAGGTTGCAAAACGCTCACTGTTTCAGATTGGGCTCAGATACGATTTTGGTCAGTATTCGCAAGGAGAGATTGTAATTAAAAATCCCACGGCAATCAGTGATTTCTTAATGCCTTATACAGGTCAGCATCCATCAAGTACATGGAATAGTTTAAGTCCAAAACTTGCGTATAAATATTTAATGTCCGACAATTTTAATGTTTACGCATCCATATCAAAGGGTTTTATGCCTCCAACCATTGATGATATGACGCGTTCGGGCAAAATTCGCAAAGGAATAAAAATAGCAAATCCCTATTTGGAACCTGAAACGTTATATAATTTCGAAACAGGGTGCCAGATAAATTTGAAAGAAAAACTGACCTTTGAACCTTCTGTATATTATTCAATAGCCGATAATATGATTTATCAGGTCTGGACAGGTCAGGAGGTAGAAGTGATTGGAGAAGGCCCCAAGCCGATGATTCAAAAGCGTAACGTGTCGCAGGGGACTGTTGCAGGTGCCGAAATTAATATAATTTATGATTTCTCAAAATGGCTGACTTGCAAATCGGGATATTCTTTCAATTATTCAAAAATCTCAAAATATGATGCCTTGCCCGGCGATACGGATTTAAGTGGTCTGTTCATGGCTGAAGTTCCAAAGCATTTGGCATCGTTTGATGCAAGATTTAAATACCGTATTTTCACTTTTGTTGCTGAATACAGATATACAGGCGAAACTTTTTTCGATGATGAAAACATTGGCATTATTGATGATTATCATCTTGTTAATGCATCTTTGTTTGCCAGAATCAAAAATTACAGCATAGGAGTTTCGGTAAATGACATTTTCGATGTTCAATTCATCGATAAAAAGGGATATCTGAGCCCAGGCCGCTTTGTTGCTGCCAGAATTAATGTTAAGCTTTAGGTATAATAAATTTTTATATACTTATTTGATTTTTTTTACTTTTGTAATCGTTATGTAATTAATTGCATATCATTTAATATTTGAGTTTTTATGCAAAGAGTTTTTGTATTGCTTCTATTTGTTGTTTTATCGATATCTTTTTATTCCTGCAAAAAAGAAGACGATTTGAATACACCACCAATTCTAATTTTAGAGCTTGGAGGAAAAAATATTAGTGATAGTGCGGTTTTAGCAATAAACGATACAATACGATTTGGCATTTATGCCGAAGGAGTTTCTTCCAATATAACATATTTTAAAGTTGATGTTTTAAGCGAAAACGGTAAAACAACAATTTATGATGAGGGCATGAATTGTAAGACATTTAATGCCACAAAAGTCTTTTTCAAAGGAATTCCTGACAAGGAAACCTTTGTGATAACTATTATGGATTATAATCGTAATACTACCAGTGCGTCATTTACGGTATATCGTGATTCATTAAGTGGTTTTGGGCCAATTTATCATTTCAAAAATCTCACTCTCGGATATCAGAATAACACTTCAAACGGACATTATCTTGATTCCAGGACGGGTATGATTTATAACGATTCTGACGTGGGAGGTCATGAAAGTTCTGTTGATATAGTAGCATATTATTATGTAACAAGCGGCAATCCCTCACCAACCATAGCTTGTCCTGCCCAAAGCGACATTCAGGCTAATTATCCTTCAATAACAAGCTGGCCGGTTAAAAATATTACATTATACGATTACCACACATCGGATTATAATTTAATTACTGCTGCACAATTCGATGCATGCACAAACGATAGTCTCTTGGTTGCTGCATATAACCCCACGTATGTAAACCAAAAATGCAAATTTGCCAATACAGGAAAGATTATACCTTTTCTTACTGCAGCCGGGAAAAAAGGATTAATAAAAGTTATTTCTGCCGATCAATCTGAAACGGGTACTATTACCATTGAAATTAAAGTTCAACAATAAAAACAAAAAACATGAAACAAAGTTTACTTATCGTCGTTTTAATGCTATGTGTTAGCATTTTCTCTTATGGACAGCTTGACACTGTCATCGGATTTACATTTCCTGTAAATACAGGTGCGGACAGCCTAAATGCAGATTTTGGAATATCAAACAATACTAGTTATGATATTCGATTTGAAACAGAATCCACAGGCACACAAGGTCCAATTACCTTAACCAATGGAGCAACTACCTATGCTGCTACTGCAACCTCTTGGGACAATGGAAAAGATGATAAATATTTTTCCATTAAATTTAAAACAACGAATTACGGAAATTTGGTTTTATATGCAAAATTGCGTAGTGGTGGAAACAAACCGGGACCAAAATATTTTAAAGTTCAATATAAAATAGGTGGCTCCGGCACTTGGGAAGATGTTAGCTCCGATACAATAACCATTGCTAATGACTGGACAACAGGAGTTGTAGATGGTTGGGTTCTGCCATCACAAACATGGAATGCTTCACAGTCGGTTCATATTCGTTTTATCAGCATTACAAACACAAACGTTGATGGAAATCCTGTAGCGGCCGATGGTATAGTTAAGATTGATGATATTTTTATTCTTGGCTCAACAACGACTTCTCTTTCAGAGAATGGTTTGACATCCGTTCGTTTTTATCCTAATCCTGCAAATGACATTTTGAATATTGAAAACAATGATATTATAGCAATGCTAAATATTGTATCAATTGATGGTCGGATAGTATCACAAATTAGCAGACCCGGACAAAATATTGACATTAGCAGCTTAGCTAAAGGACATTATTTCTTACAAATGATTTCGGATGATAATTCAGTAAGAGTACAAAATTTAGTAATAGAATAATTTTTTTATTGTCGGTGTGGAATTTATCCGCACCGACAATTTTAAATTAAGCAAATGAGAAAATTTGCTCTTTTTTTATTTTTGTTAGTTCCGCTTTTATGTAATTCCCAACAAATAGTTGAAGGAATTGTGTCGGATTTTAGTAATGGGAAATTTATACCCAATGCATCTTTATTCTGGCAGAAAGATAAAACCGGAACAACAACTGACCAAAATGGAATTTTTAAAATTAATTTATCATCGGTTGACAATGATACTTTAACAATATCGCATTTGGGATATGAGTTAATGCATATACCGGCAAAAGAATTAAATATTTCTAATAAAAAGACAAATCATATCAAACTTATTCCTGTTGCATATTTAGTTCCAACCTTTTGTGTAACAGCTACCCGCGAAAAATGCAATTTAAAACATATTCCTCAAAAAATATCGGTTATTGATTCTGCTCTGCTGAATAGTTTTGCACTAAAAAGTATTGATGATGCCCTTGCTTATTCTTCCGGAGTCATGATAGACAGACCAATGGGAATTTTTGCTGCAAAATCTGTTGTAACAATGCGTGGCTTATCGGGCAACGAGCAGGGAAGGACATTGGTTCTTATTGATGGAATACCTATTAATAAATCTGATGGCGGAACTGTAAATTTTAATTTAATTGATCCAAATTCGATAAACAGCATTGAGGTTGTAAAAGGGCCGGCTTCAGCATTATATGGTGGCAATGCCATGGGTGGCGTAATTAATATTATTTCTGATATACCTTCTGAAAAATTGAGTGGCAGGGTTAAGTTAGGATATAGTACATTTAATACATATTCAGGCAATTTGGCCATTAATAGTTTTTTAGGGAAGGGCATTAATAAGGGTTTTTTTTATTCGGGAAATGCTTTTTGGCGTAAAAGCGACGGATATATCAGCAAGCCGGAATACCAGCGTACCGAATATACGGTACCTGTGTTTTTGAATGAAAAAATGTTTTCGTTTAAAGGCGGATATAAATTTAATGAAAAAAATCATTTTTGGCTTAGTGCAATGATATATGACGATGAAAGGGGGGCTGGCGAAAAAGTTTATACAAAATTGGGCTCTTATAGCGAGCACGACAGTTATCATCTTAGGGGGCAATTAAAAACAGAATATAAAAACTGGAAAATAACCGCAAATAGTTTCTTTCTTTGCGAAAATTATGCTAAAATAAACGAATATGTAAAATCAGGCGAATACACCTTATACGATGTTGATTCCAAGCGTAAAGATGTAGGTTTTATAGTTCATGCAAGTAAACAAATATTTCCAGACCACACTTTAACTTATGGAGTCGAAATACGCCAAGGCTCAGTTAATGCGGCAGATGTGTATCAC
>CAZJYL010000076.1:0-9922 GCA_964550265.1 uncultured Bacteroidaceae bacterium | reverse complement strand
TACAATAACTGTATCAGTAGTTGGTGCATTAAGTCCGCTAAAATTAAACAAAGTCTTCGTACCCAAAGCATCATCTGCCTCAAATAAAAGAGACCCTGTTGAATTTAAATTTAGTAAACGTGGATAACGAATATTTATGTAACTGAGAGTGCTGAAATCGGCACCACTTCCCAAATCGTTTGGCAAATTAAAATTAAATAAAGTGTTTCCGGAAGTTATCGTATTTGCCGGTCTGTTCGAAAATATTTTAATGGGCGTATAACCTTCGTATATTGTATCAACAGTTTGTCCGGCAAAATCAATAATGATGTGATGGTCGGGATTTGCATTGGCAAAATCGGATGCTCCCACTATCAGCATTTCTATCTCTGCATTAGGTCCCGAAGAATATACAGCCGGTGTGGGCACGCTACGCGAATAACTTAATGCCGAATTAATGTCAAACCCCGAATCAAACCAACCTTCGCATTTTGTATAACGCGAATCGGTAATGCCATTTACATCTGTCTTTCCATTAAAATATCTTAAGGTGTAATTAACTCTTGAATTATACCAAATAAAAGTTTGTCCCGTATAACCCACAAAATTTTTATCCGTTTCAGGATTTAACCGCCTGTTCGTTATTGAGGAGTTCCAGGTTAAATAATAAATAGCTGTGTCATTAAACAGACTATAATCCGGATTTGGCATGTCAGAGGGATCAAAATAAACACCTGCATCTAATTCACCCCTGTTGCGCTTTCCGTAAAATTCAATGTAATCAGACTGATTAAAAACTCCATCGTTTTCTCCTTTAACATATATATATTGCTCTACGCCATTAGCAAAAATCTGAAATTGCCTAGGGTCAAATATTTGCAGCGGTGTCCCGGCTGAGGCAAGTGTGGAATATGAAATACGGTAAACCCCATCCTGAACAACCTTTATTTTATAATATTTCTGGGAATAATTAATCCATTCATTGCAATAGTTTTGTGCCGTAACAGTATTGCCAAAACTAAAACCCAATATAAAAACAAATAATAAAATTCTATTCATCAGATGCTTGGATGTATGCTGTTACTATAATTTTTTGGACGAATATTAAACACAAGAGAAAAAACATGCGAATACAAAGCCACACTAACATCACCTAAATCGGTAAACGCATAGTCTATCTGCATTATGTCTTTAATTCTTATTCCAACTCCCATATTCGGCTGAAGCGTAGTTGTCTTTTTGCCATCAAAATTTGTTTCTTTCTGTATATTGCCAATCCCTCCGCGCAGATATGCAACATTATTATAATTTAACTCAAATCCTGCATGCAAATCTGCACTAAAAACATTTGTTTTTAATAACACATTTCTTTTACCGTCAAATGTTATGTCCATACCCATTTCGGGATAAATGGCAAAGCTGTTGGATATGGTGAATTTTCTTCCTGCCCCAAGCAAAAGTCTAGGCATTGTTAATTCCAGACTGTTTTCGGGAATTTCATTGCCGGTTAAAGTAAACACATCTTTTGTTGCATCATCTAAGGTAAACGACCATGCATTGAATGTTGATGTTACGTCACGCAATACGGCGCCAAAACGCCAGTCATCCTTTTTGTACTGAGCGCCCGCATCAATACCAAAGCCCCAGCTGCCACCAAATTCTCCAACAGTTCTTCTTATAATTTTAAGGTTTGCCCCAACGTTCAAATTGGTAATTGGCAACCTGCGCGAATAACTGACTAAAAAAGCGTTGTCAATAGCACTAAATGTAGTTATTCTGTCGTAATTAATATTCCCTTGTGCATCTATAAGTTCGGTGGTGTTAGGAATATCATCAACTCCAAAACGGATATAGGAAAATGATATTGCTGCTGAATCGTTTGTTAATGCGGCAAATGATATATTGTCGTATTTGGCAATGCCGGCAAAATATTCGGAATGCATCAGAAAAAGCTGGCGTGGTGCCTCGCAGTTAACCAGTCCCGCCGGATTCCAATACCCTGCAGAAGCATCCTGAACCGAGGCAATTACAGAATTGGACATTCCCAAAGCGCGCCCTCCGACACCAACGGCAAGAAACTCGTTTGAATATTTTGAAACCTGCGAATACGTAGCAAGTGTAATAAATGTAAAAGTAACAATCGCAAAAAGTTTATTCATCTTAAAAATATCATTCATTTGAGTGTATAAACGAATTTTGGTTTAAAATAGTATTTTATTTGTTATCCCAAACAACATCGCTTTTACCTTCCGACTGCGATAAATAACGCGCCAAAGTGAAAAAATAATCACTAAGTCTGTTAATGAATTTTAAAATTTCTGCATCTACCTTTTCTTCTTCGTTCAAGCGCAAAATTGTTCTCTCGGTGCGTCTGCAAACCGTTCTGCAAACATGTGCACAAGAAGCGGAATCACATCCTGCCGGAAGAATAAAATTATTTAGCGGAGGCAACGAGCCTGATAATCGGTCAATCTCAAGCTCAATCATCTTGGTGTCTTCAGCGCTTAATGCTCTGAAAAATTTGGTGGAATCATTTGACTTGTCAACGGCAAGATGAGATTCTATCAAAAACAATTTATCCATTATACCTTTGATAAACAGCCTAATTTCATTATTTGATATCTTTTCGTATAAACAACCCGTAAAAGAATTAAGTTCGTCAACCATGCCATAAGATTCAACTCTAATATTCGTTTTGGAAACAATAGTTCCTCCAATCAAACTGGTTGTTCCGCTATCTCCTTTTTTAGTATATATTTTTCCTTTCATAAATATTTATTCTACTTCTTTATAAGATGCCAAAACAGATTTATAATCTGTAATGGTTTTATTCAACTCGTCTGTTTCGACCAAGCCATCCCGTAATCTTACAATTCTATGCGCATATCTGGCTATGTCTTCTTCGTGGGTAACCACAATAATAGTATTGCCGCTTTTATGTAGCTGATCAAGCAAGCCCATAATCTCAATCGAAGTTCTCGTATCAAGATTACCGGTTGGCTCATCGGCCAGAATAATAGACGGGTTATTTATCAATGCCCGTGCAATAGCTACTCTTTGTCTTTGTCCTCCCGACAACTCATTGGGCTTATGTTCCATGCGGTCAGACAAACCAACATCTGCCAGAGTTTTTTTTGCACGTTCAATGCGGATTTCCTTTTTAATGCCGGAATAAATTAATGGAAGTGCAACATTGTCAAGAGCTGAATAACGTGGCAATAAATTAAATGTTTGAAAAACAAATCCGATTTCCTTATTTCTGATTTCAGCCAGCTGGTTGTCGTTTAACTGCCTTACATCCTGATTATTTAAAATATAAACACCGCCTGTAGGGGTATCAAGGCAGCCTAAAATATTCATTAATGTAGATTTACCCGAGCCTGATGGCCCCATTAATGCTACGTATTCCCCGCGCTGTACACTAAAAGTGATGCTGTTTAGTGCTTTTACAAGAACTGAACCGACATTATAATGACGACTAATATTTTCCAATCTTATAACTTCGGGCATGTCGGAATATTTTTACAAAGCTAAGAGAAATTTTGATTGTTTAACCCGACAATTAATTGTATTTATCTACAGTCTTAATTTATAACATTGTTCAGATAAATCATTGTTTTTTACCAAAATACCAAAATGAAAAAAATCAATTTTAACCTTAAATGCAGGATGAGATTGAAGCTCATTCCAGCACTTCAGCATTTCGCGTGAATAATATATGTCATCCAATACAACAATGGCTTTTTCGCATAAAATAGGTAATGTCATTTCCAAATAATCAATCGTGGGTTTATAAGAATGATGACCATCAATAAATACCAAGCCAAAATCTTTTTCATTTTTTTTAATTTCCGGCAATGTGTCATAAAACAAACCCTCTGTTAGAATTATATTGTCTACTTTAAGTCTTTTGAAATTTTCCTTTGCGATGGCTGCAATTTCAGGAACTCCCTCAAGCGTAAATATTTTACTTTTTTTAGCCGCAAAACTCATTGCCAGTGAAGTGGTGCCAAAAGCGGTGCCCATTTCCAGAATATTATTTCCGTCAAATTGACTTGCAAGTTCCGATAAACGTATTACGTCTTTTAAAGGCGAAGTCGTACGTTTGTAAACTTCGGATACTTTTGATTTGATATGCCCGCTGCGCGAGCCAACTTCGTTAAACAACAATATCTGTTTGTCCTGCCGCAACTTTCTGTCAAGCGATTTAATTTTTTCAATTGAATTTATATCTAACGCTTTAGGATGTAGTAATGAATAATACAAATTGTATAAATAAGGAGAATGAACACTCCGTAATCCTCTGCTTTTAAACCTATGCTTAATAAATGAATTAATTAAAAACATAAAATTCTCATTCTTTCTTTTTTTCATCATTTACAGACAACTGTATCCGTATTGACTCATCATGAACCACTTTTAATAACTCCTTCACAAAATCAACGTTTATACCAAGTTCCAAGGCCTGTTTCAATCTGTTTTCCACCAAATTGCTCCATCTTTGTCCCTGCATTATAGTCATGCCGGAATCACGTTTAAGAACTCCCATTTTGTTAACTATTTCGAATCGTTGAGCAAAAAGCTGCAAAAGTTTCAAGTCAATATCGTCAATGTCTTTTCTTAATAACTCAAGTGATGTGTTTTTTAAATAGCTGACTTCTGTTTTAGAAAGGCTTTGAATTAATGCAGCAAAGTCTTTCGGGGTTATTTGCTGAAGGGCATCAGATAGGGCTTTTGAAGGATTTGAGTGAACCTCTATCATTAATCCATCCGCTTCCATTTCTTTAGCCTGAGCAGCAATCTCTGAAATATACTTAGAATTGCCTGCTATATGACTTGGGTCGGCAATAATTTTAATATCCGGGAACCTGTTACGGATTTCAGCCATCAAAAACCACAAAGGCTCATTACGATATTTACCAGCAGAATAAGTAACAAAACCACGGTGGATAACAGCCTCCACATTTACATTTTTGTTCAATAAACGTTCAACAGCACCAATCCAAAGCTTAATATCAGGCACTAAAGGATTTTTTACAAATACTCTGATATTACTTTTTCCTAAAACACTGGCCAATTCTTCTACACTAAAAGGATCGGTAACTGTTCGAGCGCCAATCCAAACTGCATCAATTTCGTTTTTCAAAACAGCCTCAACATGATTTGCAGTAGCCACTTCGGTTATTAAGGGTAATTTAAATCTGTCTCTAACCGCCAATAAATATTTCAAGCCTTCCTCGCCGGGGCCTTCATACATACCGCTAAGAGAACGTGGCTTCCATACTCCTGCGCGAAATAAATCAACATGACCACTTGCAACTAAATCGCCTGCAACATCAATGCATAGTTTCTCCGATTCGGCACTACATGGTCCGGCTATAATCAAATCAAAGCCCGAAGACGGCATAAATTTTTATTTTTACAAATATACATTTATTAAACATCCGATATTTATTAAAAGCACCCATTATGATAAAGCTGAAAACATTATCAGTCGTTTTCCAAAGGAATAACATTAATTCCCGGCATCGAAATAATACCATATTGCCTTTTGCCGTCAATCATGATTTCCATTGGCTTTTGAAAACGTATATGTCGGATTACGCCATTATCAAATAAAGCCTCCTGAGCATTAAGGAAGTCTGTTTTATACATTCCCTGATTTATAAAATCGTTTACGGTAAAATAAGCCACTCTAAACGAAGTTAAATTTTGAAAAAAATGCGTACCCTGACTCGGCTCAATATGAAAATTTTTCATTCCTGCTTCAATTATTACGCGTGCCGCACTAATCTGAGGCCATTTAACTGGGATGCCCAACCATGGATCGCTTGAGCCCCAACGTCCGGGACCGATAAGAATATAGTTGCGCTTTTCGGCTATCATTTGTTTATTCAGAAATTCTATTTCCTGCGCTAATTTCCATGTATCAGCTGCATTGAATTTTTCAGGAACTACATAAATAATATCATAAATATCTTCATAAACACCATTTCCAAGTGCAAGCTCTGAGATAACGATACACTTATCTTTATCAATTTGTTTAGGTATAATGGTTATGTTTTCCCGATTATTTACAATAGGCCTAATTTGTAATAAATTAAAAATTCTATTGCCTGAGTTATTATCTATATTAACGGCAAATTCTATTTCAACAGGTTTACCCATTTCTCGTGCGCACAAATCAAAAACATCTTTAAGTATTTCAGCAAGAGGGAAGGTGTTGTATTTAAGAACAGGATTAAAAGTAATTACTCTTCTTCCTTTTTGCTTAATGCCATCAACAACCATGTTGTCTTCGTGTATATACGTTGATGCAGCATGACGAAATGTGGAAAATCTGTCGCCATCCGAAACGGAAAAACGTTCTATATGCGCATCGTCGTCCACGCTTGGTATAAAGTTGTTTCTATTCAGATTTATTGCAAAAAATTCTTTTTGAGTATCCTTTAGCATTGATTCGACAGAGCTAAGCTGAATTATCTTTTCGGGATATTTTGGCGTGAATCTTAAAGACATACCTCCATCAACAATATATTTTCCAAGTCCATACGCAATACTAACAACACCATCTTCAGCTTTTTCAGGGCTAATAGGATAAAAATTTATTGATCGTGCCACTCCGCTCAATGTTGGGAAAAAATAACCATCGTCGGATATTCCGCAAACTTCCTGAAGTACAATTGCCATTTTTTCTTCATCAATGAGATTTGAAGTTGAAACCATATAAGCTTTACTTGCCTGATAATAAACCGATGCATAAACAGCTTTAATGCATTGCATAAGCAAACTGAGCCTATCTCTGTTGCTCCCTGTGTTTGGAATCATATACGTACTGTATATACCTGCAAATGGCTGATAATGACTATCTTCGAGTAAAGAACTGGATCTGACTGCCAATGGCGTTGATACAATATTTAAAATTGCCTTAAGATTTAAAATAACGTCGTATTTTAATTCTCCTTGCAGAAAACGATTTAAAATTTCCTCATCACTATTGCAACTTATAGCAAAATCATACAAGTTATTGCGCTCCATAAAATCGCTGAAGATATCGGTTGCCAAAACAATAGTACGCGGAACAAAAAGTTCAATGTCATTATATTTGCTTTGTAGTTGGCTCCGCTTTAAAATATTGTCAATAAAAGCAAGACCACGGGCCTTTCCGCCAATGCTACCTTCTCCGATCCGGCTAAATAAAATATACTTATTATATTTGTTTCTGTCAAAATCGGCAATTACACCCCGGCCCCGAATACTGCGGTATTTTGCCATACCATCATGTAAATAATCTCTGACCTCATTCAAAGACGTAAAATCGTTTGATTTTGCCTGCCTGAACAAACGGCCTAAAGAAAACAAAGCACGGGCTCTGAGCCATTTTGAAAAATGATTGCGCTCTATATGATATTTTAGCGATTCATCAGGTATTTTATAAATAATATCGTGCAATGCCTGTAAATCGCGAGCTCTTGCAACTTCTGAACCATCTTCGGGATTAATGATTCTGAAACACCCAAAAGCTAAATAATCTCTTAAAAAATCGGTTAATTCAAATAATAATGTTTTAGAAAATTTATGTATAAACCTAATCTTTAATTCAGAAATTGTTTCTTCTGCCAGATTATCTGATGATTGTAATAATATAGGAAAATAAGGGTCATCGGCTTTTACTATTTTGCACAATTCTATTCCGGCTTTTTTATCTTTTTTCCCGTTACGATTGAAAGATATGTCGGAAATAATTCCCAGCATATTGGATTTGTATTTTTCATATAGCTCAATTGCCTGTTCAAAATTTGTTGCAAGCATTATTTTTGGCCGGCCACGCAATCTGTGAGTGCGCTGATGTTCATTTAACCCTTCAGCCATAAATTCACGCGACTGCTGTATTATTATACGATAAATATTTGGCAGATATGAGCTATAATATCTGACTGAATCTTCCACCAGCAAAACACACTGAACCCCTACTTCGCCAACATCAAATTCGGTATTCATTTTATCCTCAATAAGTTTAATGATGGCCATAAGCAAATTCGTGTTGCCCAGCCAGCTAAAAACATAATCTACACCGCTTAAATCCTGAGATGCCAATTTTTGAGAAACTTCACGGGAAAATGGTGTTAAAACAACAAGCGGAATATCCGAATATTTATTTTTTATGATTTTGGACAACTCAAACGGATTAAAATCAGAAATACTCAGCATATTGATTACCAAATCAACATTTTCATTCTCAAGTATTTCCAATGCACTTTCGGCACTATGAGCTTTAAAGAAACGTGGCGGGTAGCGGAGATTCAGCGCAGAATATTCCCTAAACATTGTTTCGTTTATTCTGCCGTCCTCCTCAATAATAAACGCATCATAAGTACTGCAAATAAGCAATATATGCTCAATGCGTTTACTCATCAAAAGATCAAACAATGTGTCCTGAAATTGCTCCTGGTCTAAATCGGGCTTGCTCTGTAAAATAGTCATAATACAACAAGAAAATTATAAAGAAAGTTCTAATTTACAACTTTTACACTCTGTTCAATGCATATTACACTATTTTTTTATTTGAAATAAGTATATTTGAATCTGAAAAACAAAACAGAACTTTGCTTAAATACCTTATTATCTCAAAACAACTCTGGCTTCAGTAATAAACAATTTAATTAATTTGAATATTATTTTGTCTTTAAAAATATCATAGATATGAAAAACGTATTTTTGCGGGTACTTAAAAACGTAAGTCAAAATGAATAAACTTAGAAAATATCAATGTTATAAAATGACAATATTTGAGCATATTAAATATTCAAGAATAACGTTATTATTCTTGTTTTTCTCGAATAACAGCATGTTTACCGGGAAACATTTCATTAGCAATTTTTAATAATAATATTATCGTTATTGTGGAAAAAAAGACAAAAAAACCAATAAAAGAGTGGGCAGCCGATGATCGCCCGCGCGAAAAAATGATATCGAAAGGTGCTGATGCTTTAAGCAATGCAGAACTGTTTGCAATACTTATAGGCAGTGGCAACACGAAAAAAAGTGCCCTGGAATTAGCAAGGGAAATACTTGAAAAGGCAGATAACAGCTTAAAAAAACTTTCTACTTTTACCATCCACGAAATAAAAAAAATTCATGGCATTGGTCCTGCCAAAGCAATCACAATTGCTGCTGCCCTTGAAATTTCCAGACGACGCGAAGGCGAAAGTACAAGCGACGAAGAACTGATAATGTCGTCCCTCGATGCACAAAAAGCTCTTTTGCCAATGCTAAGAGACAAACAGCATGAGGAATTTTGCCTTATCGGACTAAACAGGAAAAACAAAGTGATTTTCAAAGAAAGAATAAGTATGGGGAGTATGGTGGCAACTCAGGTTGATATCCGAAAAATTATAAAAATGGCATTAGATACCCGCTCTCTTAGCCTTATATTAGGACACAATCATCCCTCGGGCAATCTTAAACCCAGTAATTCGGATATTGAACTTACCAAACAAATATTTAAAGCAGCTGCATTATTCGACATTCAACTGCTTGATCATATAATAATTTCGCAAGATTCTTATTATAGCTTTATGGATGAAGGAATAATTAATACTTTTAAGAAATGAGAATTGTAACAATAGTTGGTGCAAGACCGCAAATTATAAAAGCAGCGGCATTAAGCCGTGAGATTAAAACTAATTTCGGCAATGAAATAGAAGAAATAATAGTTCATACCGGTCAGCACTACGACGACAATATGTCCGAAGTATTTTTCCGCGAACTAAATATTCCTGCCCCAAATGTCAATTTAAATGTCGGCTCTTCCAATCATGGGGAACAAACCGCCCGCATGATGGACGGAATAGAAAAAGTTTTAATCAATCACAAGCCTGATGCTTTGGTTATTTATGGCGATACCAACAGCACTTTGGCAGGTGCGGTTGCTGCGTCTAAA
>CAZJYL010000075.1:0-10040 GCA_964550265.1 uncultured Bacteroidaceae bacterium | reverse complement strand
TAACAAAAATGGCCATAATAATTTTGATTTTGAAATTTTAGACAGTTATTAAATTTTGTTCTGTTTTAAGCGCAATGGCAGATGTATCAGAACTGTTTATGGTGTCGCCTACAAAAAACGGTATTTCACGCTTAATGACAGACTCTTTTGTTCTGTTGTTACCCGAAATAACAATTTGTTTAACTACAAATAAGGAATCATTTGCATAAACAAGCGTTTTAAAACAAAGCAATAAAAAAAACAAATAAAAATACTTTTTCAATTCATCACATATTGAGGTATCGCATCAGCAATTCATATCTGTCCTGAAGTATATCATCTATCATGTCTTCACCAAAAGAAGCTATTACATTATATTCGTATCGCGAAAATGTTTGGATAATTTTTCCAATATCAGAATTATTAATTTTAAGAACAATCTGCATTAATGTGGAGTTGGGAATTGTCCTTACAAAAGAAGCAACAATAAGCGCGTCATTAGATTCAACAATATTTGAAATTTGAGTAAGCGAATAGTCTATAACATTCATTTCTAAAATAATAATGCCCCCGGGATTATTCACCGAAAGCAGTTCAGCAACAATATTTAAAACTGTATTTGCTAAAATTACGCCAATAAATTTATTGTTTTTCCCAACAACAGGAATAAGGCTAAGCTTATGTTCGTAAATAATATGTAAAATATCAAAAATATGGGTATTCTCATTTGCAGCAGCGCCTTGTATCATCAGCCTGATATCACCTATCGGTTTGGAGAAATCATTCTGAGCAAGAAGTTCTTCTTCGCATATTAAACCAAGATACTCTTCATTATTTACAATAGCCAAATGAGTTATCTTGTATTCCTCCATTAGCGATAGCGCCTCAGATACCAAGGTGCTTGTTTTAACATTTGGAATTGCGGAAAAAGAAATTTCATTTGCAAAAAGGCTCATGTCAAAAAGTATATGCAACAAAAATATAATTTTTCAGTCAGCAAAATATTAAATTTGCAAAAAAACTTATCATGACCCGATTAAGTGTAAACATAAATAAAATAGCAACACTACGAAATGCAAGAGGAGGAAATGTCCCCGATGTATTACAAGCGGCCATAGATTGTCAGCGTTTTGGTGCACAAGGAATAACAGTTCATCCAAGACCTGATGGGCGTCACATCAGATATGACGATGTTTACTCATTAAAACCTATTGTAACCACCGAATTCAATATCGAAGGATACCCCTCCGACGATTTCATTAAGCTGGTAACCGATGTTAAACCTGAGCAGGTAACATTAGTTCCGGATCCGCCTGAAGCTTTAACTTCAAATGCAGGGTGGCGCGTTAAAGAAAATTTGGAATTTCTGAAAGGAATTATCGAAATATTTCACTCCAAAAATATAAGAGTTTCTATTTTTGTTGATACAGATATTCAAAATATAGCAGAGGCAGCAAAAACCAATACCGACCGCATTGAATTATACACCGAACCTTATGCAGTAATGTTTAATGACGATAAGCAAAAAGCTATTGAGCCATTTATTCAGGCTGCCAAAGCTGCAACACAAGCGGGATTGGGGATAAATGCAGGGCACGACTTAAATCTTGATAATCTTAACTATTTTGCAAATAACATCCCAAATCTTCTGGAGGTATCTATCGGGCATGCGTTAATAAGCGATTCGCTGTATTTTGGTCTTGAAAACACTATTCAAATGTACAGGCGCAAGTTGCTTAATTCATGAAACTTTATTTCCGCGAATTCGGACAGGGATTTCCACTAATTATTTTGCATGGGCTGTTTGGCATGAGCGACAATTGGATGTTGCCGGCCAAAAGATTTGCAAATCATTTTCATGTTTTTGTTCCTGATTTGCGCAATCATGGTCAATCTCCGCATAATGAGGATTTTTCATATCATTTTATGGTGCTTGACATGCTGGAATTTTTTAAGGACCAAAAAATTGAACATTTTAATATGATTGGACACAGTATGGGCGGCAAACTTGCAATGCATATAGCACTTGATTATCCGGAATTAGTTAATAAAATGGTTGTAGGTGATATCAGCCCTGTAAATTATCCAATAAATGAAAGCAACGAAATAATTAAAATAATTAAAGAAATAAATTTGCCAGCCGTTTCAAATCGCCAAGAGCTAAATCAGATGATACACTCTGCCACAAAAAATAATTTATTGCAGGGGCTGATTCTGAAAAATATTTCATCTAAAAACGAAAATGGCTTTTATTGGAAATCAAATACACAAAGTATTTTAAACAATTTAGAAAACATTTACTCTTTTAATTCTAATAACAAAAAACCTTTTAATAAAAAAGTCTTATTTCTTAAAAGTGATAATGAAATGTATGTTTCCGAGAAGCATTATCCCGAAATTTCAGAGTTTTTTCCCAATAATGAAATAAAAACCATTAGAGATACAGGCCATTGGCTTCATGCAGAAAAGCCGGATGAGTTTTATGACATTTGCATCAACTATTTACTGTGAATTAAGTATGCCGTTTTTTATTGCTTTTGGAAGTTTATCAAAAACCAATTTATAACTATGGTCAATTAATTTAATCAACAATTGTTCATCAAAAAAACCGGCATTATTAACGTTAATCCAGTGAGTTTTATTCATGTGATATGCAGGAGTTATGTCAGAAAACCGCTCTCTAAGTTCTATACTAAATTCGGGGTCGCATTTTAGTGCAATACCAAACTCTTCATTAATATCCGTTAGAGCAAACATTTTGTCGCCAACTTTAAATACCAAAGTGGTTTCATTAAAAGGAAATCCCTCTGTAACTCCGGACTTTTGCAGGCAATAATATCGAAATGATTCTATATCCATTTATCTTGATATCCAGCTTTCAGGGTTTTGGGGCTCTTTTTCTTTCCATATTTCGAAATGGAGAATTGTTGCACCTTCATCGTTTTTATAAACTGAACCAATATTTTGCTTTGCAGTAACATTCTCGCCTTTTTTCACAAAAACCTGATTAATATTTGAATAAACCGACAAATATTCACCATGTCGTATCATTATCATGCTTGTACCATTTGGTGCCGAAATAACGGCACTTACATTTCCCTCGTAAATTGCTCTGGCATTACTGCCGCTTGGCGAAGAAATATCAATCCCATTGTTTTTAATCTTTATATCAGGCAGTACAGGATGAGGATGCTCTCCAAATTTATCTGTAATGGTTCCTTGAGCTACGGGCCAAGGCATTTTACCCTTGTTGCCGGCAAAAGTATTAGAAATTCTGGTTTCTTCCGGAGTCATTTGATATTCATTAACCTTAGTTTTATTGGCAGAGGTATTACCTGCATTAACAACATTTGTTTTCTTTTTACTTGCCGCAATTTCTGCCTCTATTATTGCCTGGATTTTACGTTGAATTTCGGATGCTTCTTTTTGTTTTTCCTTCAGCTCACTCCTAAGCGAAGCCTCCTGTTTTTTTAAGTCTTTAATTATTTTATCTTTTTCCGATTTCTGTAAGTTAAGCTCTTGTTTATGTTTTACCTGACTTGATTTTAATTTAAATTTTTCATTTCGAATTTCTTCAAGCTCAATTAAAGACGCCTCGATAACAGAACTCATTTCCTTTATTTTTGCGGCTTGAGCTTTACGTATAATCGAGTATTCTTTAAAGTAGTTCATTCTTCGCCAGGCAATCATTATACTATGCGAGCTAAACAGATATACAAGCCTATTTGCGGGTTTACGCGTTAAATAAGCAAAATATATCATTCTGGAATATTGCTCACGCAAAATATTCAATTCCGTTTTCAGCTTGGCTATAGATTCTTTTTTGTTATTAATTTCCCGATCTAAGAGAGCCATTTCGGCATTAATTTTCGAAATAAGACTCTCGTAATTCTTAACCTGATTATCTATAAGTTTTATTTGTTCAGTGGTTTTTTTGTTATTTTTTTGAGTTTCTTTTATGAGTTTTGAGGTGGCTTCTATATCTTTTTCGATATTTGATTTTTGAGTTTGTAATTGATTTTTTTTATTGTTTTGTGCATAAATAGGATAAATACTCAACAAAAGAAAAAAAATGCCAAGAAAAATTGTTCTATTGCACATAACAAAAAATTCAATATTAATTATTTTGCATTTTATCAATTGACTTATAGTTGTCGGGTATAACAAAAGGCACCGAGATATCATCGTCGATACTCACCTTTTCGTAATCAATAAACACTTTCATTTTTTGCTCAGCTTCAATATTCACATCAATCTGATGGCAAAGCAGTTTTCCGTTATATTCAATAAATGAAGAATAATCTATTGTTAATTTATTTGAGTCTTTAGATAATTCTTTAATATGCTGTTTTATTATTTTAAAATTGTCTGGTGCAATCCAAATATCCTGAACCAAAACACGGTCCAAATCACTTTGACTTGCAACATAATTTTTAAGTTTTCTTCGTCCCGGAGTTGAAATTTTATATGCTTTTGCATCTTCACCTATCTTGAAAATATTATTTTCGTAATATGAAAAATCGTTTCCGGTTATCAATGCCTGAAGCATATCAAAATCCAATGGAGTCTTCAGTATCTCTTTAATTAATTGATAATCGCCCTTGAAATAGGTTTTATTTAATCTGTTAATCATTTTTACACTATCGGGAAAGATTATAACTCTAAAGGCCTCTATCCCAATTATGGCAGACATAGATATCCAGATGGTGCTATCTTTGATAATACGCAAATTTCCACCAAAACTCATGTTGTTTTTGTCTGATTCAACTTTAGCTCTAAATTTTATATTTAATGTTCTAAAATCGAATTGGGCATCTTTCATTTTGGTAAAAACATACTCAATCCCGGTATCTTGCTTAACTGTTTCTTTTATTTCTTTTTTAACTTCACGCCCTACCTTGCATGCAGAAATAAAAGCAATTAGCACAACAATTATTGGTAAAATATTTTTATTCATAATACTTCTTGTCTGCAATTTTTTTATCAATGAATTTACCAGCTCCTCCCAAATCACGTGCCTTAATCCAAAATTTTAGTGCTTCGCTATTTTTACCCTTAAAATACAAAACATCGGCATAATGCTCTAGTAAAGCTCCATTACAATCATTACCAGCCAAATCAATGGCTTTGAGATAAGCATTAATGGAATTATCATATTGCTCAAGCCTAAACAGCACCAACCCATAAGTGTGCTGATATTCAAATTTATTATTGTTTTTGTCTAACACTTCTTCTGTAAGCTTTTTAGCCTTGTCGATATTTTCGTTTCGTAATGCCAAAGAATAGGCGTAATCATTTTTTGCATTAAGGTTATCTGAATCTGCTTTTATCAGCTTTTCAAACATGGCATCCGATTTACTGTTTTTCCCGTTTTTTAAATACGATTTGGCCAGAAAATACATAGCGGTATTTTTTTTATCGGATTTTGACATGGGTAAATCCAATGATAATTCCAAAGATAATTCAGCCTTTGGGTACAATTCGGCATAATATTGAGCCACGCCTAAATAAAACCATGCTGAACTCTGTTCCGGGAAAAGGTCTGACGCCTCAGCAGAATATTTCAATAATGAATCGTATTGTTGATTCTTATAAAATAAGTCCATAACTAAATTCCATATTGCATAGACGCTTTTATCATATTCCAATGATTTTTTCCACATCATTAAAGCTTCATCTTCCCTGTTTTTCGAATTAAGAAAATCTGCATACATAGCCCAGGCTTTGGCTTCATTATAATGAATCTTTACAAGTGTGTCAAGCATAGGATAAATAACAGCTGTATCTCCATAAACATTTCCAACTCTGTAAATATCCATAAACAAACTTATCTTTTCATCAATGCCAATAAGTTCGGAATTCATTATATGAAAAATCTCCTTTTTGGCTGATGAGTCATTGCCGGATATATGATAGTAGTCGGCAAGATATGCATGTGCCAATGCATTTTCAGGATCGTTTTTCAATGCAGAATTAATATAATTTAATGCAAGCCATGCTTTTCCCGTTCTCATATAATACTCAATTAAAGCCAATGCATACTGGGAATTTTCAGGAAATTTGTCTGCAAGCTTTTGAATCTCGTTCATGGCTTTATCAGGCTTACGCCAATTCTGATATATGTAGTATTTATTTATGCCTATCTGCTCAGTGGTTCCCGTCAATAATTCGAGTTGGTCATATACATTTATGGCTTTTTGAAACTCATTGTTATTGACATAACACTGTGCTTCATATTCATAAAGCTCAAGTTTTTCAGGATGCTTAATTCTTAACGCATAATATAAATCAGCAGCTTCTTTATGTTTTCCTATCTTTTCAAAAGCATCAGCATAAGCAAGTTTATACCATATATTTTGCGGATCAACTTTTATGGCTGTTTTAAGCAATTCAATAGCTTCATTCGTTTCACCTGATGCCGTTTTTAATCTTGCCAGCTCATATAAAGATGCATCGTGCATTTTGTCTTGTTCAATAATTGAATTATACAAACGTGTTGCATTTTCAACATCTCCAATAAGTCTTAAACGAGTTGCCTCAATAAAGGTGCTGGTTATTAATAATTTTTCGCTATCGCTTAAATGATTATGTCTGCGTAAGGCTGATTTAAAATTATTACAGGCCGTCAACAACAGCAAAAGCAAAAACAAATATTTTATCTGGCGAAATCTCATTGAACGATTACCGTAAAGTCTCCAATATTAAGTTCTTTGTATTTTTCGCTATATTCAACGAAATTGCCCACCATACTATTGTCAATATTAGCATTAGAAATTTTGCAGTGCGATTGTATAATGGAATTTGAAATTATGCAATTTGACAAAACAGAACCCTCACCAATGGAAACATGTGGTCCAATAATACATTCCGTAATGGTTACATTATTGCCAATAAAACAAGGCTGAATGATTATAGAGTTTTTCTGATTTAAATTACCTGAAATAAGGCTGCCGTTTTTTGCAAAATCAAGAATACGCTTATTTGTATGTATTGTGGCATTTTTGTTTCCACAATCAAGCCATTCTTCCACATTATAGATTGAGAAATTGTAACCTCGTTTCATCATATTCTCAAGCACATCTGTAAGTTGGTATTCTCCATTAACAAGCACTTTATCAGCCAAAAGTTTTTCAATTTCTTGTTTAAGAACCTCACCTTCTCTAAAATAATAAACTCCAACAATAGCCTTGTTTGAAACCGGAGTGCTTGGTTTTTCAATAAACCTTGTTACAATATCTTTATCATTTATTTGAACAACTCCAAACGAGGAAGGATCTTCTACATCATGTACCCAAATAATTCCTTCCAGAGAGGTATCCATTTTTTTGCTGGTTCTAAATAAAGTATCAGCAAAGGCAACGATTACCTTACCCGAAATAGATTCGGCTGCGCACGAAATGGCATGTGCCGTACCTAAAGCCTGGGTTTGATAATAAATTTTGCCCTTTGCCCCAACACTCTCGGCAATTTCGAGCAGGTGTTCCTCTACATCGCTGCCAAAGTCTCCGGTAATAAAAGCTATTTCATCAACTTTATCATCAACAAGTCCAATTAAATCTTCAACAAGTCTTTGAACTATAGGTTTTCCGGCAATATTGATAAGAGGCTTTGGAATGGTTAATGTATGGGGTCTCCTCCTTTTACCCATCCCTGCCATTGGAATAATTATTTTCATAAAAATTTAATTATTGTTTACCTGTATGTCCAAATCCGCCACTGCCTCGCTCAGTAGCGTCTAAATCCTGAACCAGCTGCCAGTCGGCACGTTCATGTTTTGCAATAACCATCTGAGCTATACGGTCGCCGTTTTTAACAACAAAATCGGTATCCGAAAAATTAATTAAAATAACCTTAATCTCACCTCGATAATCACTATCAATGGTGCCCGGTGTGTTCAAGACAGTAACTCCACTCTTTATTGCCAAACCGCTTCTTGGTCTGACCTGAGCCTCATAACCAATGGGCAACGAAATAAACAATCCTGTTGGAATAAGTTGTCGTTCCATAGGTTTTAGAGTAATTTCGTTTTGAATAAATGCCCTAAGATCTACTCCGGCAGAAAACTCCGTTTCGTACATCGGCAGTGGGTTATTGCTTTTGTTTACTATGTTTATTTTCATTCTTTCCTTTATATAGAATGCAAATTTAAACATTTTTATTAATCAGTTAATGCATGATTGCAGCCTGCATTAATTCAAATCGCATGTATTGGTTTTGAATTTTAAAAATCAAATTATAATGACAGCTTATTGCTAATAAGCTATTACACGGTTGAAAGCATAAATAATTTTTTCAATTATTTAAATGCACTTTCGCTAAGTCCGGATCCGCTTAAAGCAAGTTTTTCAAAATATTCGGGAACTGCCCTGCCTTTTAGCTTATCTACATAAACTTTTGCCAGATACTGACTTAGCATAAACCCATGTCCGCGCAGACCAATGAATAAACCTAACTCAGGGTCAATAATATAACGCGGTTCAACGTAATATCCGCCCCACACAGCCTGAAAGCCCGCAGATTCAAGTTGAGGTATCCAATCGCAAAAAATCTCACTTACTATTTCGAGAAATTCCTTTGTGTTGATTTTTAAATTTTTGTCCGTTTCAATTGGGTCTATCAAAGGAGAAGCACATCCAATAACCTGCCCCGTTTCTTTCAATTGTTGCCCATATACCGAGCTAAAACCTTTATAGCGTCTCCTGTCGATAAGCATATCAAGCGCATCTCCGTTTTTGCCAAGCAAAGGCAGTCTTCGGGTAATAGAAGCCTGATGCCTTACAGGGAATAATCCTGTTTCAATATTAAGTTTTTTGGCAAAGGTAGCTGCAGTTGGGCCAAGAGCATTAATGAAAATATCGGTTTCAAACTCAATATATTCTTTGTTGTGATTGCGAACTAAGGCAATGTATTTTGCACCTTCTTTACGCAGGTCAATTAATTCACAATCTTCTAAAACAGTACCACCCTTTTGAATTCCTATACTGCGCACTAAATCAATGACGCGTCCGGGAGTGGCCTGCCAGCAGTCATGTGTAATTAGTGCCGATTGATATGTACCAATATTATTATTGAAATAAGGACTTATTTCTTTTTGAAAATCTTTTTTGTCAACCATATAGGCATTTGACCATGCTCTGGAGGCATCCAAAGCATTGTAAGTGGCTTCATCGTGAGCAAAACTGACATATCGTATTGGCTTATAATCGATATTTTTAATTTTTTGCAACTCTACAAATATGTCGCGGTTATTAATTGCAATATCCGAAAGTTCGGGCACGCTAAATGCAGGGCGTCCACCGGCTATATTGCGCCATGACGCTCCCCTGTCAAAATTAATAAGCAACGGATAAAACCCAGCCTCAGCCAAATATCTAAATAAAGCGCTTCCGCCAATACCACCACCGGCAACAAGCGACTGCACCTTTCTGCGCTCAACTTTTTTACCTGAAGTAAAAGGAATTATTATTTCATTTTCTTTTTGAGGAAATAATTCGCCAATTAGAACCTGATTGGACAAAGGACCCCGTGGAGTTGCATCGCCGACAACGGAAATTCC
The DNA here is from genome assembly GCA_964550265.1 of uncultured Bacteroidaceae bacterium. Lineage (GTDB taxonomy): Bacteria > Bacteroidota > Bacteroidia > Bacteroidales > DTU049 > GWF2-43-63. The sequence continues at coordinate 505 of CAZJYL010000075.1, read as the reverse complement.
CTTTGACGCAATTGTGGATTTAAGCCTGCGAATACATCTTTTGCCTCTGCATGCACCCATTCCCAAGCGTGTAGTGTGTTTTATTTCATCTACAGAGATAAATTTTCTGTCTCCTATGCGTTCAAGAATTTCTTCTAATGTAACATCATCACAATGGCAAACATAAGTTTCGCCCTTTTCAGTATAGCTTGTTGGCTCCAATTGCAATTTTCCCGGATAAAAACTCTTAATTATAAAGCCACGAACATTAATCATATCATCCCCGTGAACAGTTAAAGACTTAACCCGGGCCACATTTGTTTTATTTGGCTTTTTAAGAATTTTCTCAATAATGCCATCTCCAAGAATCTGCCCATTGTTATCAACCAAATAAACATTTTCATTTTCTTCAGCCTCATATTCAATAGGCAAAAACAACTGGTCTTTCTCCAGATTATAGCCAAAAATGGCTAAGCCCGGGCATTGATAAACACATTGCATACAGCCAATGCACTTATTATAATCG
>CAZJYL010000074.1:0-10112 GCA_964550265.1 uncultured Bacteroidaceae bacterium | reverse complement strand
AGGATACCATTATTATGAACTCAACCACCAACGAAATACTGCCAGAAGGCTACAAAATGACCGAACTCGGAGTACTGCCGGAAGATTGGGAAGTTATAAATTTAGATAAAATTATTGATTTGAAAAGAGGTATATCTTGGCGAAAAGATGAAGCAAACAAAGAAGGCATAGGTATTCCTGTTATTGGGATTCCTAATATCAAAGAGAATGGTAAAATAGATTTTAAGGATACTTATTTCTTAACTAAGAATATTCCAAATGATAAGATGGTTCGAATAAATGATATTCTGTTTGTAGGTTCAAGCGGAAGTATAAAAAACATTGGGAGAAATGTATTGATTAAAGAAATACAACAAAATAAATTTACATATGCTTCTTTTACTTTTTTAGGAAGAGTTAATTCATTAAATGCCAATACTGTATATATATTCTATTTACTTAATAGCTCTTTTGTTGATTATGGTAGGTATACGAGAAGAGCTTCTGATGGTAAATACAATTTTCAATTAACACAGTTTAAAAATGAGCAAAAAATCCCTCTCCCCCCTCTTCCCGAGCAGCAAAAGATAGCGGCTGTTCTCTCTGCGGTACAGGAGGCAAAGGAAAAAACGGAAGCCGTGATAGTTGCCGCAAAAGTCCTCAAAAAATCTATGATGAAGCACCTCTTTACCTACGGACCCATTTCACCAGAAGAGACTGACAGTGTCCCACTCAAGGAAACCGAAATCGGACCCGTGCCGGAGGATTGGGAAGTGGTGAGACTGGGAGAGGTGGCAGATATTGTGATGGGACAATCGCCACCAGGCAGTAGTTATAATGAAACAGGAGTAGGTTTACCTTTCTTGCAAGGCAAGGCTGAATTTGGCCCATTACATCCCCTGCATATTAAATACACAACAACTGCAATAAAAATAGCACCCAAAGATAGTGTTTTGCTATCTGTTCGTGCGCCAGTTGGTGATGTAAATTTAGCTAACATTGACTATTGTATAGGAAGAGGCTTGGCATCCATTTCTTTATCAAGCGGTAAAAATATTTTTTTATTTTATATTCTAACTTACTTAAAAAACGAGATTGAAAAAGAGGGTACCGGTTCAATATTCAAGGCCATAAATAAAACAAAATTATTAAACTTCAAACTCCCCCTTCCCCCCCTTCCTATCCAGCAAAAAATTGCATCTATTCTTTCAGCCATTGATGAAAAAATAGAAGCGGAGGAAAATAAAAAGAAAGTGTTGGAGGAATTGTTCAAAAGCCTTTTGCATAACCTTATGACCGCAAAAATCAGAGTTAATCAATTGGAGGTAACATCATGAGTAAACTGGGAAATGAAAAATATTCGGTTCAGCAGCCCATTATCGATTATGTGAAGGAACCATCGGCTGAATACGTTTCGCAGGATGGACTGAAGGTTTTTCTCAAGTTGGGCTGGCAATACGTCGCCCCCGACGATGCCCTGCGGATGAAAGGTGGCGAATCGGGCATGGTTTTTCGCGAAATTTTTATCCAACAGCTCCAGCGTCTCAATCCCGACTTTCTGGATCACCTGATGGCAGAAGAGCTGATCAAGAAAATCGAAACGCTGCCTGCCCATATCGAGGGAAATTTTCTGGCATGGGAATACCTGAAAGGGCTCAAAACGGTTTTTGTGCCCACCGAAAAACGCGAACGCAACGTAACCTTTATTGACACCGAAAACATCGACCGCAACACTTTTCAGGTAACGGACGAATTTGTGTTCAGTAACGGCATGAAAACCATTCGTCCGGACATTGTTTTTCTTGTCAACGGCATTCCCGTCCTGTTTGTCGAAACCAAAGCCGCGCACAAAATAGAAGGCATGAGCGAAGCATTGGAGCAGATAAAACGCTATCATCGCGAAAGTCCCGAATTGCTTGCCGTGCTGCAAGTGTATGCCATAACACACCTGCTCAAATATTATTACAGCGCCACATGGAATACTTCAGAAAAGCTCCTTTTCAATTGGAAAGCAGAAAGCGGCGGCGACTTTGAACAACTGGTGAAAACTTTTTTCGACCGCCAAAGGGTGGTAAAACTGTTGACCGATTTTATTCTTTTCACCCGTCAGGACGACGAACTGCGAAAAATTGTTTTGCGTCCTCATCAGATGAAAGCCATCGACAAAATCACCAAACGGGCCGAAGATCCGGAAAAGCAGAGAGGACTTGTGTGGCACACGCAGGGCTCGGGCAAAACTTTTACCATGATAATAGCCGCGCAGAAAATTATTGAAAATCCCCTTTTCGAAAATCCCACCGTCATTATGCTGGTGGATCGCAACGAGCTGGAAAGTCAGCTTTTCGGCAACCTCACTGCTGTGGGCATGAGCAACGTGGTTGCTAAAAGCAAAGAACATTTGCAGGAACTTCTTTCCGGCGACCGGCGGGGATTAATCGTTACCATGATCCACAAATTTTACGGTATGCCCAAAAATATCAATTTGCGAAAAAATATTTTTGTACTGGTGGACGAAGCACACCGAACCACAGGTGGAGAACTGGGCAATTATTTGATGGGCGCCATTCCCAATGCTACTTATATCGGTTTTACCGGTACGCCAATAGATAAAACGCAGTATGGCAAAGGAACTTTTATCACCTTCGGCAAAGACGATTCACCGCACGGATATCTCGACAAATACAGCATTGCCGAATCCATTGAAGACGGAACTACCGTGCCTTTGTATTACACGCTGGCGCCCAATGAATTACTCGCAGATAAAGAACTGCTCGAAAATGACTTTCTGGATTTGAAAGAAGCAGAAGGAATGAGTGACGTGGAAGAGCTCAACAAAGTGCTGGAGCGGGCTGTAACCCTAAAGAACATGCTCAAAAATAAAGAACGCGTGGAAAAAGTGGTGCAATATGTGGCCAATCATTTTCTGCTCACGGTGGAGCCCATGGGTTACAAAGCTTTTCTGGTGGGAGTGGACAGGGAAGCCTGCGCCTTGTACAAACAGGAACTGGACAAATATTTGCCGGCAGATTATTCACAAGTGGTGTACAGTCCGTTTTATAACGATCCGCCCGAACTGGCAAAATATCATCTTTCCGATATCGAAGAGAAAAGAATCAGAAAATCTTTCCGAAAAGCCAACGAACTTCCCAAAATACTCATTGTAACCGAAAAACTGCTGACCGGTTTTGATGCGCCTATTCTCTATTGCATGTATCTTGACAAACCCATGCGCGACCATGTGCTGTTGCAGGCCATTGCCCGCGTCAATCGTCCTTACGAAGACGACGAAGGAAGAAAAAAAGCGTCGGGGTTCGTGCTCGACTTTGTAGGCATTTTCGATAATTTGGAAAAAGCCCTTGCTTTCGATTCTCAGGATATTTTTGGCATTGTGAAGGATATAGACGAGCTGAAAGAAAGATTCAAAGCAGAAATGGAAAAAGCAAAAACGGATTATCTTCCCATTATCGGCGGGAAAAAACAGGATAAGGCTGTGGAAGCTTTGCTGAATTATTTTCTGGATGAGAAAATCAGGAACGAATATTACCAGTTTTTCAAAAAATTATCAGCCATTTACGAAATTATTTCTCCCGATGCTTTCCTGAGGGATTACTTGGACGATTACGAAACGCTTTCGAGCATGTTCCGCATCCTGAGGGAAAACTATGATCGTTCGGTTGATATCGATAAAGATTTTACCCGGAAAACGATAGAACTGGTAAAAAAACACACCAAAAGCGGAGATATACAACCTGCGCTGGAAGTATTCGAAATCGACGAAAATACGCTGAAAAAAATCGAGCAAAGCAAGACTTCGGACATAGAAAAAGTTTTCAACCTCATAAAAAGTTTGGAGAAAACCGTAGCCCGAGAAGGCGAAACTTCTCCCTATTTGAAATCCATTGCAGAAAAAGCCGAAATGCTGGTGCAGCTTTTCCAGAACAGACAAAAATCGACACAGGAAACGCTGAATGAACTAAAAAAAATCATTGAAGAAATCAATACTGCCAAAAAAGAACGGGAAGAGAAAAACATGACTGCCGAAATTTTCAGTATCTATTGGATATTGGACAGAGCCGGCTTTGAGAACGCCACTTCGATGGCGAACCAGATGGAAAAAGTATTTGAAGAATATCCCCACTGGCAGAAAAGTAACAAACATGGCATAAAAATCAGACAAAAACTCTACGAAGTAATGGTTCAATCGGGCACTACCGATACCAAAAAAATTTCTGAAACTGCCCAACAAATCATGAAAATATTAAAGGTAAAAAGTTAAAATGACGACGCAAGAAGAATTCAAAAACGAAGTTCTGACACTGGCCCAAAAAGTGGGCGTCACACCTAAAGCTGTTCATATCAGGGCGATGAAAACGAAATGGGCAAGTTGTTCGAGCAGCGGCAGATTGACTTTTGATAAGAAGCTGCTGGATGAACCGGAAGAGGTACGACTGAAAGTGATTATTCATGAATTACTCCATCTGAAATATCCCAACCACGGGAAAATGTTCAAACTGCTGCTGGATTATTATTTACAAAAATCAATAAGAGTCTGATTGAAGCTGATCTCGATTTTTTATTTCTGATACAATTTTTACCCAAAAGGCTCAACTGGGTTTCAGGCACCAAACATTTACGGAATCCTATCCAAAAGTGCTTCCTCGACGGATGGCTTTAGGGCCGTAGCGTAATCGGATGTAGTCCATAGCTTTATACAGATCGATGAGGCGAGGTGAAGGGTCAAAGAGATCGAGCTGATGAAACCCATTGATGAGATGACTAAAGCGTACACCTACGAGGCGGATGAGCATACGTCGCTGATAGAGTTTTTCGAACAGATTTTTGACCACAGGGAAAAGTTCGTGGTCGAGCGAAGTGTAAGAGATTTGTTTTTGAAGGCTGTAGGTGTCGAAGTTGGCATAACGTATCTTTACGGCAACACAGGAAGTGAGTTTTTGTTTTTTCCTCAGTTCGAAAGCCAGGCGTTCGGTCATGCGCAGTAAGGTATTCGTAATCTCGTTCACATCTATGGTATCTTGATCGAAGGTAGTTTCGTGTCCTATGGATTTTTCTTCGGAATAAGGGATTACGGGAGTAGTGTCTATGCCATTGGCACGTTTCCAGAGGATGATCCCATTTTTCCCCAGCAGGGTTTCCATGATATCGGGAGGAATGGTACTGAGGGTTTGTATGTTGACTATCCCCATAGAACGAAGGGTTTGATAGGTTTTTTCACCAATGCCCGGAATTTTGTTGATAGGAAGAGGATTGAGGAAATTCTTTACTTCCATAGAAGGCACTTCTTTTTCTCCGTTAGGTTTGGCTTCGCTGGTAGCCATTTTTGCCACTGTCTTATTCACCGAGAGTCCCAGTGAGATAGGTAAGCCCGTATGATGAATGATGGTCTGCCGAAGCTCATGCGCCCATTTGTAGCATCCAAAGTAACGTTCCATTCCTGTAAGATCGAGATAATGCTCATCAATAGAAGCTTTTTCGAACAAAGGGGCTTTTTCGGCTATGATTTGAGTAACTATTCTTGAGAGACGTGTATAGAGTTCCATGTCGCCACGAATGAAAACGGCCTCAGGACAAAGCATCTTGGCCATACGTATCGGCATTGCCGAATGTACCCCAAAACGCCTGGCCTCATAACTGCATGAGGATACTACACCTCTGTCGCCCATCCCACCAATAATTACCGGCTTGCCCTCGAGCTTGCTGTTGTAAAGCCGCTCGGCCGAAACAAAAAACGTATCCATGTCGAGATGCAAAATAGTACGTCCCGGATCATTTATATACTTCGTTGACAAAGGCATACGTTTCATAGGATATGATTATTTTTTAATCAAAATTTTGATGGCAATATAATCATTTTTTATGAAAAATGTTATCTTTGCAAAAAAAATTTTGTCTTATGTATTTTGCATCCAACATCAAACTGCTTCGCAAGCGTAAGGGTCGCACTCAAGACGATGTAGCCCTGGCTTTGAACATGAAACGGCCTACCCTCAGCGGATATGAAAACGCAGTAGCTGAACCACCTCTTAGTGTATTGGCACAATTCTCAGAATATTACAAACTTTCTATCGATACTCTTTTAAAGGTTGACTTATCGAAGCTGCCCGAAAGCCAACTTTCTCAGATAGAACGCGGATACGATCCTTTTGTGCGTGGCTCCCAATTAAGGGTGCTGGCTACTACTGTGGATGCACAAAATGAAGAAAACATCGAACTGGTCAACGAAAAGGCCAAAGCAGGCTATGCTACGGGTTTTGCCGACCCCGATTATGTGAGCATACTGCCAACTTTTCGTCTGCCTTTTCTCTCGCGTAATAAGAAATATCGCACCTTTCAAATTTCGGGCGATTCTATGCTCCCTATTCCCGACGGCGCTTACGTCACAGGCGAATTCGTACAAAACTGGCTCAGCATCCACGACCGCCAACCTTATATCATTCTTACCCTCGACGACGGTATAGTGTTTAAAGTGGTGGAAAACCGAATCGCCCAAGAAGGCAAACTCCGACTCTACTCCCTCAACCCAGTATATCAACCCTACGATGTAGATATACGCGACGTACGCGAAGTTTGGAAATTCGTCAATTACATTACTAACCAGTTTCCTGAACCTCTGCCTTCCTCCGATCTCATCTATCAAACCTTAAACGAAGTGAAAGACGATATAAAGTCAATCCGTAAAAAATTAGATGAATGAGATTCTCCCAGTTTTATTCACAATCAATTTATTAAGTCCATTATCTCTTAGCAAATGGCGAAATATTCTATTATTGACGTCGAAACAACAGGTACTTCGGTTAAGGGAGAACGCATCACCGAGATTGCCATATTTAATCATGATGGGCAAAAGATAACCGATGAATTCGTCACTTTAGTGAATCCAGAGAAAAAAATTCCTTATCGCATAAGCCAGATAACCGGCATCACCGACAGAATGGTAGAGAATGCACCCCGGTTTTGTGAGATTGCCCGCAAAGTGCTCGAGCTGACCGAAGACTCCGTTTTTGTGGCGCATAATGTAGGATTCGATTATGGTTTTGTGAAAGAAGAATTTAAAAATCTGGGTTATCGTTTTGAGCGCGACAAACTTTGTACGGTTCGACTGAGCCGTAAACTCCTTCCCCATCATCCTTCTTATAGTCTTGGAAATATTTGTCGGGATTTGGGTATTCAAATCTTCGACCGGCATAGGGCTGGTGGAGATGCGCTGGCTACGGTCAAACTGTTTGAATATTTATTGAGCATCGACCCAAATCTCTTAAAAATCAACCTCAAAGGCATAAATTCTTCTATTTCTGCGGCTACTTTACACTCCTTGCCCGAAGAAGCCGGAGTTTATTACTTTTATGACTCATCTCAACAGATCATCTATATAGGCAAAAGCAAAAACATTCACAACCGTGTAGTTTCACACCTGAATAGCGAAACCACACGCAAGGCTCTTGAAATGAAACATGCCATTGCCGATATTTCTTATGAAATTACAGGCAGCGACCTGATTGCTCAGTTACTCGAATCGGAGGAAATAAAAAAACATAAACCCTTGTATAACCGTCAACAGCGACGAACAGGATTTCGTATTGGGCTTTTTACTTATTTCGATGAAAAGGGTTATATGCGACTGAAGATAGATAAACTATCGGATGGTTTGCTTCCGGTTACTACCTACAACTCGGTCATGTCGGCTAAGCGTGCTCTTTTTGCCTTATGCGACGAATATCATCTTTGTCAGAAACTTTGCGGCTTGTATAAAACTAAAGGTGCCTGTTTTCAGCATGGCATTGGTCAATGCATGGGAGCTTGCATAGGATTGGAATCTACAGCCGATTACAATGCTCGTGTTGAAGCGGCCATAACTCCAGTAAAATTCGAACATGAAAACTTTTTTATCATCGATAGAGGACGTTGCCCTGAAGAATATTCGGTAGTAGAAGTTAGGCATGGTGCTTATCTGGGTTTTGGCTATTTTGATGGAAACGATTTCGACGGAACGGCCGATTTTCTCCATTCCTGTATCCATCGTTTTAGTGATACCCGCGACGCTCGACGTATCATTCTTTCATGCCTCAAACATCATGAATTCGAACGTTTGTTGGTTTATTAACCGATTCGACTATTTAAACTTCTTTATTTTTAATTTCGAAAGTCAGTCACTCTCCTACTCTATAGATAGTTTGATAATAGTTTACAGTCAAATGCTTCTTCAAAGAAACATTTCTTTAAATTAAATTAACCTTGGTTTGGGGAGCTTTCCTTATTTTTGTTTGCAAAAACATAGATATGATGAAACTCGATCGGTATCATTTCAAAGCCTATTTTCTGCTTGCTGCAGTATTTGTAATTTTGGGTTTATTATTTGGTTGCAATAAGGCGCAACAACCTGATAAAAAGCCTTATCTTGTAGTCCTATCACTGGATGGATTCAGATGGGATTATCCTCAGCATTTTTCTACTCCCAATCTTAATATGATGGCAAAAGAGGGGGTTCATGCAAATTCTCTCATTCCTTGCTTCCCAACTAAGACTTTTCCCAACCATTATTCCATTGCTACGGGTTTATATCCCGACCATCATGGCATTATACAAAATTCGTTTTATGTACCTGGGATTGGAACTTTTGAACCAACAAACCGCCAGAGTATTATGAATGGCGCTTATTACGAAGGTGAGCCCATTTGGCTCACTGCAGAAAACCAAGGGATGAAGTCGGCTTGTTGTTTTTGGGTAGGCAGCGAAGCTCCCATCAAGGGAAAATATCCCTCTATTTGGTTACCCTACAATCAAGATTTGCCATTTACTTCACGCATCGACTCGGTTATTACATGGCTACAATTGCCTTCCGAAAAACGTCCTCATCTGATCATGTGGTATATACATCAACCCGATGAAATTTCTCATCATGAGGGGCCCTTAGCCGCTTCAACCGGAAAAATGATTTCCTATCTCGACTCACTGGTGGGGGTTTTTCGTGCTCGACTCAACGAATTGCCCATAGCAAATAAAGTAAACTTTGTAGTGGTTTCCGACCATGGAATGGCAAAAGTTAATGAAAACAACAACCTGTATTTAGACCATCTTGTGCCTCGTTACTGGATCAATATGGCCTGTGGTGGTGATATTCATTTAAATATAACTGCCACACCAGGTTATAAAGATTCCTTATACCATCGTTTGAAAAAAGTGAATCATCTCAGTGTTTGGAAAAAGGAAGAAGTGCCTCAGCGTTTGCATTATGGCACAAATCCCCGTATTTATGATTTGGTTGTTTTAGCTGATACAGGTTGGAATATCATGCTTACACAACCGGCAAAAATTATCCCTGGCCATCATGGTTACGACAATATTTATCCCGATATGCACGGAATATTTTACGCCGTTGGACCTGCTTTCAAAAATGGCTACGAAAGACCAAGTTTCGAGAATATTCATCTATATCCCTTATTTACACATATTTTGAAACTTAAACCTGCGGAAGTTGATGGTCGGCTCGAAGAAGTAAGGGATATGTTGAAAAATTAAGTGAGAAAAATATCTTCGGGATAAATGATTTCTTCGAGAAAAAGAGCACGAGGAATCACAGAAGGCCCAGCAGCCGAACGATCTTTTTTAGCTATAATTTCACGAAGGTGATCAATGGCATTTTCTTCTTTTGCCAACTGCCAGAGCGTTCCCACAATGGCTCTCACCATGTTGCGCAAGAAACGATTGGCCGTAATAGTAAAAACAAGATCATCTTTTCTGGTTTCCCAAAAAGCTTGAGTAACCGTGCAAAAGTTATTTTCGGTATCTGAATGAAGTTTGGCAAAACTCGTAAAATCCTCAATTGTTAAAAGGATTTTGGCTAATTGATTCAATTTTTCGATATCTGGACAATGCGAACGAAACCAGCGATAATCTCTTGTAAATGGATTTTTTCTCAGAGAAATGTAATATCGGTATGTTCTCCATAGCGCATCATATCGGGCATGCGCATCAGGTTTTACTGGCAGGATTTCGAAAATGGCGATGTCATCGGGTAGAATATGGTTAAGGTGATAAGAAAGAGCGATGAGTTGTTGTTTCGACATAGGATAAAAATCGAAATGAGCATAGAAAGATGAAGCATGTACTCCTGTATC
>CAZJYL010000073.1:0-10156 GCA_964550265.1 uncultured Bacteroidaceae bacterium | reverse complement strand
GGTATATTAATGTTGCCTACTTGTGCCAGAGGTGTCATTGTACCATAAAAATCAATTTTAACAGAGTCAAAAATAGAAGGGCTGGCTTTTCCCGCACGTATTTTTACTAATTCGCGTTCCAAAAAAGCAATGGCATTATTCATTCCATCCTTTGCTTCTTCCAGTAATAATGTAGATTCTTCGCTCATGATTATTTTTCTTATTTATTTTTAACCAGTGTTCCAACTTTTTCTCCTTTGAGAATATTTGTTAAATTGTTTTGACCATTAATGTCAAAAACAATAACGGGTAGATTGTTTTCCTTACACAAAGTAAAGGCAGTCATGTCCATGATGTTCAGATGTTTTTCGTAGGCTTCGTCAAATGTTAGCTCATCAAATTTAACTGCATCTGAAAACTTTTCGGGATCAGCTGAATATATGCCATCAACTCTTGTGCCCTTCAATAAAGCATCCGCCTCTATTTCTATTGCACGCAATGCGGCAGCAGAATCAGTGGTAAAATATGGATTGCCTGTGCCTCCCGCAATAATAACAACAGTTTTATTTTTCAATAATTCAATGGCATGTTTGCCGTACATTTTTTTACACAGAGGTGATATCTCAAGTCCTGACAACACCTCGCATTTTATTCCTTTACTTATCAGTGTATCTTGCAGGGCAAGGCTATTGATTATTGTGGCAAGCATCCCCATATAATCGCCCTGAATGCGGGAAACGCCTTTTTTTTCTCCGCTAACACCTCTGAAAATATTTCCGCCTCCAAGCACAACAGCTATTTCTGCACCCATATTTACGGCAGATGAAATTTGTTCGGCAAACAATAAAAGCATTTCGGAATCAATTCCTGAACCTTGTTTGCCTGCAAGTGATTCACCACTTAATTTAAGAAGAATTCTTTTCATAGTGTTGCAAAGTTATAAAAAAGGAGGTATTGAAACCTCCAAAAAATTAATACTTTTCTACATTTATCTTTTTGCCATTTTCGTCATAAAAGGTCCATTCTCCTACTTTCATGTCATTTTTATATTGACCTGAATAACGCATTCTTCCGTTTTCGTAATACACCCGTCTGAACCCTTCGGCTTTGCCTTCAACAAATTCTCCTTCGCTCCATAGATTGCCGTTTTGATACCAAACCCGCCATAACCCATTGCGTTTATTGTTCGAAAATCCGCCCTCGGACTGAAGTTTGCCATCAGGATAAAAAACCTCTTCTTTAACTTTTTCGTGTTTTTCGTTATCCGAATAATAGGCAACTACTTTTTCTTTTCCGTCAGGATAGGTCTTTTCAACAACCCGTATGGTTTTGTTTCCCCCACAGGAAAAAAGCACAAAAACCAAAGTGACCATAAGCGGAATAAAGCCAGATTGTTTCATTGTTTTGAAAATTCTTTGTTTAGTTTATCAACAACTTTAACCGTTATGTTTAGCTCGTCTTTTGCATATAAAATTCCTGTGCCGCTGTTATAGTCAAGAACATAATCATACGGAAATTCTGCAGGATACTTATTTATAACGCTTATAATCGAATCGAGAATGCGCTTATTCATTTCAATTTGCTTTTGCTGAACAGCAGCAAGATAGGAGTCGTGAAGTCCCATAAGTTGTTGTTGTTCATTTGCAAGAGCAGATTCCTGACGATTATAATCGTCCTTGGTCTGAATTTTTCCGTTTTGAACGTTTTGTTGAAAAAGATTTACACGTGCCTGAAAGGATTCCTGACGTTTTGACAAATCTTTTTCAAGGCTGTCGCTAAGTTTAAGCAAACCTCCCTTTAAGGTATCAGCCAGCTTATATTGTGTCATTATACTGTCAGACTCTACATAAGCAATCTTTACCCCGTCTGCAGTTGTATTGTTAAGTTCAGATTTTGACGGCTTAAACAAATATAAAACAAGCAGTAATATAATAAGCAAACCCGAAACAATATTAAATATCATTTGAGGACTGCAAAAGCAGCATTTCTTTTTCTTATCAGAACAATTATAATTGTCCTGATTAATTAAATTGTTTTCCATAAGCAGTTTTTAATTTCCAATTTCCGACATGAATTTAATTCGCATAAGCCTGATTTCCTCCAGTGAGTATTCGTTTTCGCCTAGTTCGGTTAATGCGTCATCAATAGAGTCGGTTTCGGCAGTTCTGAAATAATCAAATATTTCCTCTTGATGATACGGATCGATATTTTCATCAATATAATAATTTAAATCGATGCGGGTACCGCTTGAAACAATACGTTCTAATTCATCAAGCAATTCTTCGAAAGAAAGATTTTTTGATATAGCCAAATCTTCTAATGCTACTTTGCGGTCAATGGCCTGTATAATAAACACCTTCAGTTTGCTTTTATTAACGGTAGATTTTACAACCATGTCCATTGGCCGTATAATTTCGTTTTCTTCGACATATCCGGCTATGAGTTTCAGGAATGGTTCTCCGTATTTACCTGCTTTTCCTGCTCCAACACCAGTAATGTTTTTCAGCTCATCCATGGTAATAGGATACTGGATGGCCATATCTTCTAATGATGGATCCTGAAAAATAACAAAAGGCGGAAGATTTTCCTTTTTTGCTAGTTGTTTTCGCAGGTCTTTTAGCATGGCAAAAAGTACTTTATCGGTGCCACTGCTGCGGCCATCTGGTGAATTTGGGCCGTCTTCTTCTTTTTCTTCTTCGATGTTACGATCTTTCGTCAACATAATTGAATGTGGATTGTTCAAAAATTCTTTTCCTTTATCTGTTATTTTAAGAACTCCATAGTTTTCGATTTCTTTTGCTATAAAGTTCATAATAAGCATTTGTCTGATGACGGAATTCCAGAATCTTTCGGATTTTTCGCTTCCTTTTCCAAAAACTTCCAGTTTTTCTGCCTTAAGTTGTTTCATTGATGGGGATTTACTTCCAAGAATGATGTCAACTATATTTTTTGATTTAAATTGTTCCTGAGTTTCTTCAATGGTGTCCAGAACTAAACATATTTCATCTTCTCCTTCAAAAGAGTCTCTTGGGTACAAGCAGTTATCACAGCACTGACAGTTTTCATTATGGTAATTTTCGCCAAAATAATGTAATAATTGTTTACGCCTGCACACTGAGCTTTCGGCAAAAGAAATAGTTTCCAGCAATAAATGCTGTGCAATTTCCTGCTCAGCTACACCTTTGTCTTTCGAAAATTTTTCAAATTTTTGTAAATCATCATAGCTGTAAAAAGCAATACACAACCCTTCGCCTCCATCACGTCCGGAGCGTCCCGTTTCCTGATAGTAACTTTCAAGGCTTTTTGGCATGTCGTAATGCACTACATAGCGAATGTCGGGTTTGTCAATACCCATCCCAAAAGCTATGGTGGCAATCATAACATCCACTTCTTCCATCAGAAACATATCTTGGTTCTGGCGTCTAACGGCTGCTTCTAATCCCGCATGGTATGGGAGTGCCTTGATTCCGTTAACCTGAAGAAATTCGGCAAGTTCTTCTGTTTTTTTCCTGCTAAGGCAATACACAATTCCACTTTTGCCTTCGTTGGATCTGATAAATTTAAGAAGTTCCTTATTTACATCTTTATATTTTGGCCTTACTTCATAATATAAATTAGGTCTGTTAAAAGATGAAATAAAAATATTTGGATTTCTAAATTTTAAATTTTTAAGTATGTCTTGCTGCACTTTTGGTGTAGCAGTTGCAGTAAGAGCGATAAGGGGGACATTTTTGCCAATGGTTTCCACAATAGGTCTAATCCTTCGGTATTCAGGCCTGAAATCGTGCCCCCATTCCGAAATACAATGAGCTTCATCTACTGCATAAAAAGAAATATTTATGCCTTGAAGAAATTCAATGTTTTCATCTTTTGTTAATGATTCAGGAGCTACATATAATAATTTTGTTTTCCCCGACAAAAGATCTTCATGCACAAGTGCTATTTCAGCTTTGGTTAAAGATGAATTCATCACGTGAGCTATCCCGTTATCTGTACCAAAGTTCCGAATATTATCAACCTGATTTTTCATTAATGCAATCAGCGGAGAAATTACAATGGCCGTGCCCGGAAGTAATAAAGCCGGTAACTGATAACACAAAGATTTGCCACCTCCCGTTGGCATTATTACAAAAGTGTCTCTGCCATCAAGAAGACTTTCAATAATCTCTCGTTGTTCGCCTTTGAATGTATCAAAGCCAAACACGGTTTTTAAAACATTTTTAATATCAGCAGCTTCAACCTGTTTCATCTTTATAAATGACTCCGCATTTTAAAATGCAAAAGTAATATTTAAGAGTAAAGATAAAAATTTTTACATAAATGAAAAAATATTCATCATTAATAAAATACTTATTTTTGTTTTTTAAATAAAAAAAGAATGTCAAAGGTAAAAGAATTTAAAGAATATCGCCTAAGGATGAATAATGCTATTTTGGATGGCGACAATAAAGTAATCAAAAGATTATTCTCTGTTGATACCATGGCTTATGATCCCGGAGCTTTAAGCACTAAAACAAAAGAGATGCTGGGCCTGGTTTCTTCGCTTGTTCTTCGTTGTGATGATTGTGTAAAATACCATCTTGAAAAATTAAGCGAGATTGGTTGTACTGATGCAGAGATTCATGAAATTTTCGGCATTGCAATGCTTGTGGGCGGAACAATTGTTATACCACATACCAGAAGAGCTGTTGAATTCTGGAATGAGCTTAACAACGTTAACACTTTCTGATTTTATTTTGTTATTGTTAATAAGCTATAACAACACATTCTTATTGCTGTGTTTTGTTAGTGATATTGTATTTAATCTACATAAAAATACTTTGTTTGCGTTTGGCTAATTATTTAAATCGGTCAATATGTTTATTTAATTACTCTTATACAAATAAAAAAGGCATATTTGGTTAGAAATAAATTGTTTGACTATGTTTTTACTATTTTTGGCTAAAATGCATATCTTGAGCTGATGACAAATTCAATTTTGTTTTGCGAAAACAACGAAGTTTTAAAAACATTTAAAAAAATTAACAATTTTTATCAATCTGCCGACACATTAAAAAATAGTATTTTTGCATCAAAATTCATCCGTATGAAAGCATTCGTTTTCCCGGGACAAGGTGCCCAATTTTCAGGAATGGGAAAAGATTTATATGATCGTTTCCCAATGGCAAAAGAAATGTTTGAACAGGCTAATGCAATTCTTGGCTTCAACATTACAGATATTATGTTTGGTGGAACAGATGAGGATTTGCGCCAGACAAAAGTAACCCAACCTGCCATTTTTTTGCATAGCGTAATTTTGGCCAAATGTATGGGTGCAGCGTATGCTCCTAAAATGACTGCTGGTCATTCATTGGGAGAGTTTTCGGCTTTAACGGCTGCAGGCGCATTATCATTCGAAGATGGCTTAAAATTAGTATATGCACGCGCTATGGCGATGCAGAAGGCATGCGAAATGCAACCATCTACAATGGCTGCCATTCTTGGACTTGATGATGACAAAGTAGAAGAAATTCTTAAAGGCATAAGCGATGAAATTGTAGTACCGGCAAACTATAATAGTCAGGGACAGCTGGTTATTTCTGGCACAGTGGCCGGAATTGACAAAGCATGCGAGGTGCTGAAAGCAGCGGGTGCTAAACGTGCTTTACCTTTAAAAGTTGGAGGCGCTTTCCACAGCCCGTTGATGGAACCTGCCCGTATTGAACTTGCGGCTGCAATTAACAGCACAGAATTCAAAACTCCTATCTGCCCTGTATATCAAAATGTAAATGGAAAGCCTTTTGTTGAGCCTGCTCAGATTAAGGAAAACCTTATAGCTCAACTTACTTCGCCGGTACGCTGGACTCAGACGGTTCTTAATATGGTTGCCGATGGTGCCACTGATTTTATCGAAGTTGGTCCGGGTAATGTATTGCAAGGCCTTGCAAAAAAGATTGCCCCCGAAGTAAATGTTTCAGCTGGTGCTATAGAATGATTGTTAAAATAAAGCTAACAGGCTTTTTATAAAATTTTTTAATATGGATTTGTCTAAAATCATTGCAGTATCCGGTAAACCCGGATTGTATTCTTTGGTTTCTCAAACCAAAAGCGGTATGCTTGTAGAAAGTCTTTCAGACGGTACAAAAATTCCGGTTTTTGCAACTGACCGGGTTAGCGCTTTAGCCGATATCAGCATTTATACCACGGGAGAAGATGTTCCGTTGAAAGATGTTTTGATAACTATTTTTAAAAATTTAAACGGAGAAAAATCGATTGATGGTAAATCCGATAAAAAGGATTTGGTTGCATTTATGGATAAGGTATATCCAGAATGGGACAGGGAGCGTGTATATCCAAGTGATTTAAAAAAGCTTTTCAATTGGTATAATATTCTTGTTGAGAATAATCTTATCGACGATAAAGACGAAGAAGACACAGAAAAATTGCCCGAAAAAACAGATGAAGAATAAGAAAAGCAAGGCTTTATTATTGGTGCTTAAAAACACGAAACTGAACGAAAAACATTTTGTAATTAAAGTTCAGTTGCCCAAAAATCATCCTGAGATATGGCCCGGGCAGTTTGTGGAAATTCTAGTGGAGGGTAGCCCTGAAACTTTTTTGCGAAGACCTATATCGGTTCATGATGTTGATGAAAAAAATCACACCCTTGATTTGATGATAAAAATTGTGGGTGCCGGAACTGAAAAATTATCGTTTTTAAAAGAAGGGGATTTCATAGACATTATATATCCTCTTGGACATGGATTTTCTCTTGCGCGTAAAGGTCAAAAAGTATTGCTTGCGGGTGGAGGTTGCGGCATTGCTCCCATGCTTTATCTGGCACGAAAACTGAAGGAAGCTGGTGCAGAATGCCATATTGCCGTTGGAGGAAAAACCTCTGACGATATACTTTTGTCAAATGAATACCGGAAATTGGGAAAAACAGCTGTACTTACCGAAGATGGTTCTATAGGCGATAAAGGCTTGATTACTGCACATTCATGGTTTGGGACTGATTTGAAATCTTTTTCAAAAGTTTATGTATGTGGCCCGGATGCAATGATGAAAGCAATCGGCCAATTGTCGGTTAATGCCGGTGTGTATTGCGAAGTGTCTCTCGAAAACCTTATGGCGTGCGGAATAGGATCTTGCCTATGTTGTAATGTTAGCACGACTGAGGGCAATGTTCGCGCATGTGTTGAAGGTCCTGTTTTTGATGTTACGCTGCTTAAGGATTGGAATCATAACCCCGTTTGCCATGGCTGATTTGAAAGTTAATATAGGTAATTTGGAATTGCAAAACCCTGTTCTTACCGCCAGCGGAACATTTGGATATGGTTTTGAATTTGAAGATTTTCTTGATGTAAACAAATTAGGTGGCATTATTGTAAAAGGCACCACGCTAGAACCGAGACAAGGTAATGCATATCCGCGAATGGCTGAAACTGTTTCAGGGATGCTGAATGCAGTAGGATTACAGAATAAGGGAGTCTTTGTTTTTATTGATGAAATATTGCCCAAAATTAGAGGCTACAAATCTCGCATTATTGTAAATTTAGCCGGATCAACAGTTGAAGACTATGCCGAGGCTGCTTCGGTTTTGAACGAGGTAAATGATATTCCGGCAATTGAACTGAATGTAAGCTGCCCCAACGTTAAAACAGGCGGTATGGCCTTTGGTACCAGTTGTCATTCTCTTGCCGAAGTCGTTAAAGCAGTCCGCAAAGTATATAAAAAACATTTGATGGTGAAACTTTCACCAAATGTTACCAATATTGCCGAATTTGCAAAAACTGCCGAAGACAACGGTGCCGATTCAATTTCTGTTATAAACACCCTTATGGGAATGGCTATTGATGCTGAAACCAGAAAGCCTAAACTTTCCACGGTTACAGGTGGATTATCAGGCCCGGCAATTAAACCTGTAGCATTGCGAATGGTATGGCAATGTTATAAGGCAGTGAAAATCCCGATTATCGGGCTGGGCGGCATCATGAATGCAACCGATGCTGTTGAATTCATGCTGGCCGGCGCAACAGCCATTCAGGTTGGAACTGCCAATTTCATTAATCCCTCAGTTGCAGAAGACATAGTAAATGGAATTAACGAATACTGCGACCGTCACGGAATAAAAGATGTGAAGGAATTAACCGGTGCACTTTTAGTTTAAAATTTAAAATTTGTTTAACTTATTTTTGACGTTTGATTTTATCAACGTCCTGTATGCTATTATTTTATGCTTATTCTCAGGTGATTTAAAAATTTATTTTTAGTAAGTTAAATTATCATACCTTTGCAACTTGATTTCCCAATCACTAACATATTGATTTTATGTCATCCGGCAAAAAAATTAGTTCAGCATTGATTTCTGTTTATGATAAAACAGGGCTGGAACCAATTATTCATCGCCTGAATGAGTTGGGCGTAACCCTGTTTTCCACTGGTGGTACTGCCGACTTTATCCAGAAACTGGGAGTAAAGGTTACCGACATTTCAGAACTGACCGGTTATCCGCCCGTTTTTCATGGTCGTGTAAAAACCCTTCATCCTGCTGTATTTGGCGGAATTCTTTATCGCCGCAACAACAGTGAAGACCAAGAGCAGGCAAAAGAATTTAATATTCACGCTATTGACCTTGTTGTAGTTGATCTGTATCCATTCGAGGAGACCCTGAAAAAAACAAGCGAAGAAGCACAACTCATTGAAAAAATTGATATAGGAGGCATTAGTCTTATTCGTGCAGGAGCAAAAAACTTTAACGATGTTTTGATTGTTCCTTCAGTTGAGTATTATAGTGACTTGCTTGAAATATTGCAAACGGGCGAATCCACGTTAGAGCAACGTAGAGTTTTTGCTACGCGCGCTTTTGAAGTGTCGTCTCACTACGATGTACAGATTTTTTCATGGATGAACAGAGATAATACGGTAAATGCCACAAAGGTGAGCTTGCGTAATGGAATGCAGTTAAGATATGGCGAAAATCCTGCACAAAAAGCATCTTTTTATGGAGATTTGGAAAAATATCTTACAAAACTAAATGGCAAAGAATTGTCATATAACAATTTGCAGGACATTGGCGGTGCATTGGATTTGTTGGCAGAATTAAATGATAGCGCTTGTGTGATAGTTAAACATACAAATGCCTGTGGTGTTGCTGAATCGGACTCGGTGGGCGATGCATGGTTAAAAGCTTTGAGTTGCGATCCGGTTTCTGCTTTTGGCGGAATAGTGGCTTTTAATAAAAAATTGGATGCTGAGACCTGTAGCAAATTGCATGATTTTTTCTTTGAGGTTTTAATTGCCCCTGATTTTGATGAAAATGGATTAGCGCAACTTTCATCCAAGAAAAATCGTATAATTATCCGCTTAAATAAATTACCTGAGACGGCATCAATGATTAAACATCTTTCTTTTGGCTATTTGTGGCAGGAAAGCGATAATTTGAAAGAAAATCCGCAGCAATGGGAATTAAAAGCGGGCAATCCGCCTTCACCGGCGATGTTTGAAGATATGCTGTTTGGGATGAAAGTGGTTAAGCATTTAAAATCCAATGCTATTGTGTTGGTCAAAAATCGTTTATTGATAGGTAGCGGCATAGGGCAAACAAACAGAGTAGATGCAGTTAAGCAATCGGTAGAAAAAGCCGAGAAGTTTGGTTTTGATACTAAAGGCAGTGTTTTATGTTCAGATGCTTTTTTCCCTTTTAGCGACAGTGCTGAAATTGCTTTTAATTCCGGCGTTACTGCTATTGCTGAACCGGGAGGTTCGATAAGAGATGAAGACACAATTAAGTATTGTGCTGAAAATAATATAACATTAATGTTTACAGGTAACCGACATTTTAAACACTAAAATATCTGAATAGGACTATGGGACTTTTCAATTTTATGACAAAGGAAATAGCAATGGACCTTGGAACGGCAAATACCGTTATTATTCATAATGACAAGGTTGTGGTTGATGAACCTTCAATTGTTGCTATTGACCGTTCCACCAATAAAATTATGGCTATTGGTAAAAAGGCAATGATGATGCATGGCAAAACACATGAAACAATAAAAACCGTCAGGCCGTTGCGTGATGGTGTTATTGCTGATTTTATGATTGCCGAGCACATGATGCGTGAGCTTATAAAAATGATAAATACCCGTAAGCCGCTTTTTCCGCCATCGTTAAAAATGGTAATAAGCATTCCCAG
>CAZJYL010000072.1:0-10433 GCA_964550265.1 uncultured Bacteroidaceae bacterium | reverse complement strand
TGGCATTGGAGCCAATATATCTAATATTGGTGTAAAAATTACATATACCGAAAATCAGGATCGCTCTTTTATTCCTTTAAACTTAAGGCTTGGACCTTGTCTTACTTTGAATATAGACGATTATAATCAGGTGTTGTTTACATTTGACATTAATAAATTGTTAGTTCCGACACCACCTATTTATGCTGAGGATTCAGCCGGCCAGCCTATAAAAGACGTTAATGGCAATTATATCATTGCTCAGGGCAAAGACCCAAAACGTTCTGTTGTTAGCGGGATGTTTGGTTCATTTTCTGATGCTCCGGGTGGTTTCAGAGAAGAAATGCAAGAGTTTAGCTACTCTGTTGGAACAGAATATTGGTATGACCAGCAATTTGCTCTCAGAGCAGGATTTTTCTATGAACATCCAAATAAAGGCAATAGAAAATATATTACTTTGGGCGCAGGTTTAAGATATAATGTTTTTGGTCTTGATTTTTCATATCTGGTACCTCTGGAACAGCGCAATCCGCTTGAAAACACTCTGCGGTTTACATTGTTGTTTAATTTCGATAAGGTTAAAGGCACTAATTAAGACATGAGTATTCGCCTTGGTATAGGCTATGATTTGCATCGCACTACTCAAGGCCGACCCTTGATAATTGGCGGTGTTAATATTCCTTCTGATTTTGGATTATTGGGACACAGCGATGCTGATGTTCTTGTTCATGCTTTATGTGATGCATTACTGGGCGCATTGGCATTGGGTGATATAGGTATGCATTTCCCTGATACAGACCCTGCTTTTAAAGGTATTGACAGTATGCACTTACTTAAAAATACTTTTAAAATGGTAAAGGACCTGCATTATGAGGTTTTGAATATTGATGCGATAATTGTGGCTGAACGTCCCAAATTAATGCTTTATAAAAAGCAGATGGCTGATAATATTGCAAAAGCTTTAAATATTAATGACAGCCTGGTATCAATAAAAGCAAAAACCAATGAAGGAGTTGATGCAATTGGCCGTGGTGATGCAATTGCAGCGCATGTGGTGGTGTTATTGCAAAAAACTAAACCTTAAAAATTTCACACATAAAATAGTTCAAAAAAAGCCTGAAATGACTCAGGCTTTTTATTTATACACTTGTTGAACAATTATCATTTATTATGTTGGCAATTTTTTTGTCCATGATGCATGTCCTTTTCGCCACAATTATTTGGTTTATTATTATCCGGCTTACATGAACCATGGTTGTCCTTTTGTTCATGTCCGCATTGTGGTGATGAATTATGACCGCAATTGTCTCCATCTTTTGCAATATGCATGTCAAAGGCGAGTTGTTGTTCGGGGGTTAACAGGGCTCTGATTTGCATTCTGTGGTCAAATTTGGCTTTTTCTAAAGAGGCTTTTAAAGCAGAAATTTCATCAATTAACTTATAAGCTTCTGCCTTGTTGATTTTTTCTCCTGTTGAAACAACGACCAACTGAGCTTCTTTAGCTTTAATTTGATTTTGAATGTCAAATTTTTGTTTTTTAAACTCAAGTTTTAAAGGTTCCATTTTTTTTATTTGCTCATCGGTAAGATTAGGAATACATTTACCCTGCTCCCCTTTATGTGCTTGCATTTCTTGCTTACAACCATTTTTTGGTTGGTCTTTTTGCATTTGAGCCATTGAACTTGTAATTGAAAAAATTACAATTGTCAGAATTAAAAATAGCTGTTTCATATCATCTGTTTTTATTTGTTTTATGGCAATTTTTATGTGAGTGCCTGATAAAATTTTTGTGTGCTGGAATCATTGCGCGGGAATATATATTAATAAGAGTGTCAAATTGTGAAGGGTTTAGAATTTTTTTCATTTCTAAAATATGCGACACCCCTTCGCGTTGGATTATCGTTTCCTGCTCGGAAATTTTATTAATAAAAAGGCTAATGGAATTTGAATCGGGGTCATTGGCTTTTAACTCTTCAAAAAGTTTTGTACGTAATATTTTTAATGAATCAAAAACCGGAGTAATAGTTCTATAATGAATCTTACGCTGATTAATGAATTTGGTTTTTTGTTCTTCGTCTAATTGAAGGCGGCTCATCAATTTTTTTTCATGACAATTTGAATCGGGTCTGTTCTTTTGTTTTGATGAGTGACACATTTGTTGGTTAGCATCAGGTTTTGTAAGCAATAAAGTAACTAATGCGCTGGTGGACGTTATACTGATTATGGCAAGAAGCCAGATAATAATATTTTTATTTTTCATAATCTTCAGATTCATTAATAAATGAACGATAAATAATTTCAGTAGTTTCCGCCATGTAAAGAGTTTCCTGCTCGTTAAATTGGCTTATTACTGTATTCTCTTCTGCTTTATTGGTTTGCAATTTAAATTCATAGGTGTTGTCCCCGATAAAAACCCCGAAAATTATTGCAGCAGCAGCCGAAACAGCTTTAATCCACATAGGAATAGTTTTGCTTTCTTTTGAATTTGCAAAAACAAAATTTTCAATTTCTGATGCAAGGGTTGAATCAGGTAGAGTATTGTCCAGAATCTCGTTTGCATTTTCAATGCTGTGGTACATTAATAAATAATAATTCCTGCAATCAATGCAAGAATTCATGTGCTTATGAATAAATTTATTATTCTCTTCCGGGATTACTCCGTTGTCAATAATATGGCAAAACTCTTTACAATTCATTTTTCGTGTTGATTATTTGACATTGTTGGTTTTAAAAACTTGCGCTGATTTGTAATTATTTTTGTAATAATCGCCTAAAATTTTTCGTAAATTGGCTTTAGCTCTAAAAATCAGCGATTCAACTGCTGAATGAGAAATATTTAAAATTTCTGCTATTTCTTTATAAGTTAATCCGTCATGATTAAAAAGAAGGAATGAAACACGCTGCTTTTCGGGTATTTTACTTAAAGCATCATTAAGTAAAAATTTTAGCTCCTTATTTTCCAGAGGTTTGTCGGCTTCATATTGTGATGATAAAAAAATATTTTTTGCTTCACCAAAATTCTCGTCTATGCTAACAGAATCAAATTTTGTTTTATTTCGTTTAATCATATTAAGCGAACGATTTACAGTAATTCTATATAACCATGTTTTTATGCCTGAATCTTCCCTGAATTTATGAATGTTGTTATAAGCCTCAAGATAAACCTCCTGTGTTATATCTTTTGCATCGTTGCTGTCTGAAGTAAATTTTAATGCCAACTTGTAAATATCGCCATGAGTAGCTTTGATAAGCTCTCTAAAAGTTTTCTGATCTCCTTTTTTCAGTAAGGCGATGTTCATGTTTGGTTTTGTTATGTTTAGACAATAAATAATAAATTTTATTGCGCTAAAACGGAAATTCTCTGTGTGTAATTTTTATTCTAATATCGCGTCCGTATTTTTCCTGTATCATTTTAGCCATTCGTTCTGCACAATATACGGATCGGTGCTGCCCGCCGGTACACCCGAATGCAACGGAAAGGTGATTGAATTTTCTTTGCAAATAATTGTCAATAGTTAGACTTACTAATGCAAAACTATTATCTAAAAAAAATGAAACTTCGTTTTTTGTGCTGAGCCATTCCGAAACAATTGTATCTTTTCCGGTGAGAGTTTTAAAACATTCTTCTCTGCCCGGATTGGGCAAGGCACGGCAATCAAACACAAACCCACCGCCATGGTCGGGATTGGCCATGGGATAACCTTTACGGAATGAAAAGCTAGAAACCTCGATATTTAAAACACCATCTTGAAGCTTTTGTGAATTATCGCTGCTAAACTCTGATGCAATATATTCCCAAATCTTTAATAATTCCGGAAAGTCTTTGCCAAACTCAATTGTGCCTAACAATTCTTTTATATTGGCTGCAGCCAAAGGAACAGACTGCAGAAAATGAGGTTTTTTTTCATAATAACCTCTATACCCATAAGCTCCAAAAGCCTGCATTATTCTGAGCAAAACAAAATGGAAATAATATTTTGAAAATTGCTCAATTTCGCCATTATGCGAAATAGCAAGTTTTTCGACATAATGATCAAATATCTTTTTTCTGAACTCAGAGCTTAAATTTGCTTTTGCATCATAAAGCAAAGAGGCTAAATCGTATTGTAGCGGACCCTGACGCCCTCCCTGAAAATCAACAAAATATAAATCGTTTTCCGAAACAATGATATTTCTTGACTGAAAGTCGCGGTACATGAAAAAAGAGGCCGGAATCTTTTCGACAACATTACAAAACGATATAAAATCATTTTCAAGTTTTTGCTCATCGAATGGGACGTTGGCAAGTTTAAGGAAATAATATTTAAAATAATTTAAATCCCACATCATGCTTGTCCGGTCAAAGCGGTCGCGAGGAAAACACAAGCTGTAGTCGGGCGGAGGACAAAACTGAAATTTAAGCAAATAATCAGCAGCTGATTTATAGTATTTTAGAGCTTTTTCATTATCATGTCCATTCACGGAAATGAAATCATATAAGGTATCAGAGCCTAAGTCAGATTGAAAGTAAAGCTGCTCATCGGCGTGTTCATATAATATTTCGGGAACAGGAAGGCTCTGAGCCAGGAAATGTTTCGCAAACTCTAAAAATGCCTTATTCTCACGCTTTTCCGAATTTTTGGTTGCAATAATTGTTTTGCCATTACTGAAAAAAATACGATAATACCTGCGGCTTGAGCCTGATACGGGCAGCATTTTAACACCGGAAACAGGCAGTGAAAAAACATCCTCGGCAATTTTGCCAATTGAATCGGGATACATTAAATAAAATTGAATTAACCTTAAATTTTGTCTTCGGGATGAATACTCAAAATTGGTACAGGGCAATTGTTTACTAATTGCTGAGCCATTTCTCCCAGCATAATGTTAGCAGTGCGGTTTTTTTGCTCTGTCATTATAACGAGTAAATCAGCCTCGTTTTTCTCTATTACTGAGAGCACGTCGCTGGTAATGTTAACTATAAGCCTTTCGTCGGTTATAACTTTAATTTTTTCTTTTTTTAACTGATCGCAAATTCTATTGGCTATATCATCAACTTTCTTTTTCAGCAAAGGAACATTTGTGGAATATAATTTTAACAGCACTATTTCAGCATTAAAAGCTTTTGCCATGGCTAAGGCAAAAGGAACTTTAATTTCAGTTTCCGAAGTTCTGTCAATCGGCAGAACAATTTTTCTGATGGAATTGGATACTTCAAAATCCTGACGCAAGGTAAAAGCGGGGCATGGAGCAATAGAAACGACGCGGTTTGCGTTGGAACCAATCCATAATTCTTCAAACCCACTTATTCCGTGAGTTCCTACAACAACAAAACTGCATTTATTTATTTTAGCATAGGTCGCAATTTCATCATAAACCTTACCTGTTCTGATTTTATACTGAATATTACCTTTACCTACTATAGGTGTATATTCTTCTATTAATTCCGCAAAGCGTTTATGAATGCCTTCACGGAAATCTTCGCCGTCAATATATACACTATCCGGATTATAGGGCTTGTCAACCCACAACATTGTAATTTTGCAATTTAAACCCTTTGCTAATAAAGAGGCATATTTAAGTGCATTAAGAGCCCCTTTGGAGAAGTCTATTCCAACAACTATTTCATTCATGACTGTAAATTTTAGTGCAAATTAATATTTCGACTATAAAAATACAACAAATAGAGCAAAAAAATTAAACACTGAGTTTTTTGTATTTAAATTTAACGGGCATATCACCTTGTCGTTTTTTTCGGTTTTCTTCATATTCAGTAAAGCTACCCTCAAAAAATACCACTGAAGCATCACCTTCAAAAGCCAGAATATGCGTGCAAATCCTGTCGAGGAACCAGCGGTCGTGACTTATTACCATTGCACACCCGGCAAAAGACTCAATACCTTCTTCCAGCGCACGCAAAGTGTTGATGTCAATATCGTTTGAAGGCTCATCGAGTAATAAAACATTAGCTTCTTCTTTAAGTGTCAGCGCTAAATGCAAACGGTTACGCTCACCGCCAGACAGCACTCCGCATTTTTTTTCCTGGTCGGGTCCGGTAAAATTGAAACGGCTAACGTAAGCACGTGCATTAATCTCGCGACCGCCAACACGTATGGTTTCCATGCCATTACTGATTATTTGATAAACGGTTTTTTCAGGGTCTATTGCTGTGTGAGTTTGATCAATATAACCCAATTTCACAGTATCTCCAACAGTAAAAGTACCGCTATCGGGTTTGTCAATTCCCATCATTAGCCGGAATAAAGTTGTTTTTCCTGCTCCGTTCGGGCCTATAATACCTACAATGGCATTGGGAGGAATCGTAAAACTGAGATTTTCGAACAGCAATTTATTGTCAAATGCCTTGCTGATATTATTTGCTTCAATAACCTGACTGCCCAGTCTTGGTCCGTCAGGAATATAAATTTCAAGGCGTTGCTCTTTTTCTTTTACATCCTGGCTCAATAGTTTTTCATAAGCATTTAAACGCGCTTTACCTTTAGCCTGACGTGCTTTTGGAGCCATTCTTATCCATTCCAGCTCGCGCTCCAAAGTCTTTCTTCGTTTAGATTCTGTCTTTTCTTCTTGCGCCAGACGTTCCGATTTTTGTTCAAGCCAGCTACTGTAGTTTCCTTTCCATGGAATGCCTTCGCCACGATCGAGTTCAAGAATCCAGCCTGCAACATTATCCAGGAAATAACGGTCGTGGGTAACAGCTATAACAGTACCCTGATATTCCTGTAAATGTTTTTCGAGCCATTGCACCGATTCGGCATCAAGATGGTTTGTAGGCTCATCGAGCAATAAAATATCGGGCTTTTGCAAAAGCAGGCGAACCAGAGCTACACGGCGACGTTCACCCCCGCTTAAATTTTTAACAAGCTGATCGGACGGAGGACAATTAAGTGCATCCATTGCTCTTTCGAGGCGGGAATCCAATTCCCATGCATCGTTTTGTTCAATCAGCTCAGTTAATTCACCCTGCCGTACGATAAGTTTGTTCATTTCATCATCGCTCAAAGGCTCAGAAAACTTATTGTTTACCTCTTCATATTCTTTTAATAGGTCAACTATGGGCTGAACGGCTTCTTCAACTATTTGCTTTACGGTCTTTGAATCATCAAGATGTGGTTCCTGCTCAAGAAATCCAACCGAATAACCCGGAGAAAAAACAACATCACCTTCGCTTACGGTTTCTTTGCCTGCAATTATTTTAAGCAAGGTTGACTTACCACTGCCATTCAAGCCGAGGACGCCTATTTATGCGCCATAAAAGAAAGATAAATAAATGTTTTTTAGCACATGCTTCTGAGGCGGATAAATTTTGCTTACACCCACCATCGAGAAGATGATTTTTTTGTCGTCGCTCATAAAAATATATAAAAATGATTATTTAATTGATTTAAAGTCGGAAGCCGAAAACTTTCCGCTTTTATTTCCGCTTATGGTGGATACATCGTAATAAAGCGGGCAGCCATCAGAGGCAGAAATCAAAAATTTCAGGCTCCATTTTCCTGCGCTATTATTTGGGCATACCTGATGTAAAAACACAACTTTTTCGTCACCATTATGTATAGCCATTCTAATATCTTCAGGAGTAACAAATTTTACGGTTCCCGAAAAATATTTACTGATTTTTTCTGTGGAATTTACTTCTTCTGCCATATCGCTTTTAAGCAGCCAAAGTTCTTTGCCGATTAATTTTGACTTGTTGCTTTTCACTACGGCTTTTATGTCGGAGCCGGGATTGGATAGATTATAGTTAATGTAATACTGAAAGAAGCGGAGTATTCCGCCAAGTTTGTATAAATATTCATCTTCATCATCATTGCTTTCAGACGCATAATTTAAAGGTGCGCTGCCAAGGTCGGGCATTGAATTCATATTGGCACTTCCCGAATTTGAACCAAGGGTAATATTAAGCAAATTCCATTTGGCAGTTTTATCTCCCTCTTCTTTAAAAATTTCGGAAAGAAAAATGAATGAATTTTTTTTGTTTTTACTAAGTGTTTCAAATTCTGTTGATGATATAACCTTGTATGGAGTAATCTTCCATACTTTCGACATGTCTTCTATAATATATTCATTAAACATGCTAAACGGGTCGTCATATTTTACCAGATATGTTGTGCTTTCTTTAAATCTTTTGAATTGTTCGGCACTGGCAACCGGAATATCTTGGGAATATGCAAACAGACTAAGTACCAGCAGGCATGTAATCGTCAGGGTTTTCATAACAATAGTTTTACGGGGTTAAAGATAGCAAAAAAATATCATGCCATTTATTTTAAAATGAACGATAAATGCTGCATTAAAATTATGTATTAATGAGGTTTTAAAATAATATATAATTTGCATTATTATCTTAACTAATTTTGCTGTTAATAGTCATGAATATTAACCAATATATCTGCGGGGAATTTTTATATTTGCCATTATAAACAGAAATGAAGCGAAGATTGCTTAAAACTTGGTTTGGATACCTTGCCTTTGGGTATATTATTCTAATGGCATTGACTGCAATTTTCGGATACTTTATTGCTCCGGATGCCACTACTAATGCTAACAGTCAACATGTTGAAATTGCACTTAAAAAGCCGGGTTTCACCTGTACTTTTTTTGAAGAACCCAATGATTATATTCCCAAAAACACCTTTTTTGAAAAAATAATTTGGGGCGAAAATGTAACGGTAAAAAGCAAAGCTATTTACAATTATTATTTTAAAAACGACAGCCTTTTTATTGAAGCATATACATGTCTTACGCCCAACAACGGACAGATTGAGGCGTATGACTGCCGGAAATTGCTGATTGCATGGCAGCAACAACATGGCGAAACACAAGTTGCATCGGGATTAGAGCTGGAAAAGTTTATTACATCAAAGATGATTGTTAAAAAGACATTCATTTTTGGCACTGACCGTTTTGGACGCGATTATTTCAGCCGCATTGTGTTGGGCACTAGGGTAAGTATTACGGTAGGTCTTGTGGCAGTTTTTATAGCTTTATTTATTGGGGTGGCATTGGGCGCAATAGCAGGATATTATGGTGGAATAATTGACAGATTTTTGGTATGGCTGTTTAGTGTTGTATGGTCGTTGCCTACCATTTTGCTTGTAATTGCCGTAACATTTGCTTTGGGCAAAGGCTTTTGGCAAATTTTTATAGCAATTGGCGTTACTTTCTGGGTTGATATTGCCCGGGTGGTCAGGGGTCAGGTAATGTCGATCAAGGAACGTGATTATGTTGAAGCAGCCAGAGCATTAGGCTTGAAAAACAGAAAAATAATATTCAGACATATTTTACCCGGAATCCGTGGACCAATAATAGTTTTGGCATCTTCTTCATTTGCTTCCGCAATTATGACTGAAGCAGGATTAAGTTTTCTGGGTATAGGTGTGCAGCCACCCGTTGCAACATGGGGCGGAATGGTTAAAGAATATTATAGTTTTCTTGTATTGGATAGTTCTCATTTGGCTTTATTGCCCGGGCTTGCAATTGTATTGGCTGTTATGTCCTTTATGATTGTCGGAAATGAATTACGAGATAGTTTGGATGTGAAAAATGTGTAATTTTGACATATGAAAAGTATTTCAATATATATATTATTCATATTAATTTCTCTATCTGCTATTGCTCAATATGAAGATATTGACAAACGAATTTCTTTGGCACGTGAAAAAAGCAAAACAGAACCTTTACAAGCCCTACGCGAAGCTGAAACTTTATTAAACGAATGCTCTGCATTAAATTATGAAAAAGGATTGGCTGAGTGTTATAATTTGCAGGGGATTGTTTTATATATGCGTGGGCTGAACGACATGGCTTTACAAAGCTTTATTAGATCTTTGGACTATTTTCAGAAATGCAATGATACTATTGGAGCATCTCTTGTTTACAACAATCTTGGTGTAGTATCATTCTCTATAAGAAAATATCATTATAGTATTTTCTTTTTTAACCAGTCTTTAAAAATTCAGTTAAAAACGGATAATTTTAAAAATATAATTGATTTAAAAAACAATATCGGTTCATTATACGAAAAATTACAGATGTACGACTCTTCTTTTGCTTTAATCTATGAGGCAATAGACTTGAGCAAAAAACACAATTATGATGTAGGTATGGCTTCGGCATTGAACAACCTTGCAGTAATTTATGAAAACACAGGCAGGAGCGATAGTGCCATATACTATTATCTGGCTTCGCTGGAATACAAAGACAGTATAGTGCAATCTCAACTTGCCCTGACCTATTGCAATCTTGCACGCACTTATTTAAATATTGGAGATGGAGAAAATGCTATTCGACACCTCGATTCCTCATTAAACAATGCCATAGAAAGCGATGCGTCAGCCCAGCTTCCGGAAATTTATAAATTATATTCATTATATCATTAAAAACAAGTCAAAATAGATAAAGTATTATCAAATCTGAAAAAATAGAAAGAAATAACTAGAATAATAGCTGTATAA